>CAMODY010000151.1 GCA_946611595.1 uncultured Clostridia bacterium
GTATTGATCTTTCCGCCGGTCATCGCCTCATAGTGGCCTCCGACTTCAAACATATGCTTATCGATCAGTTCCTGCGAATTGTTGATCACGCCGATGATGCAGATCGCAAATACGCCAAGCCCTGTGCGGACAAGCAGCGGCTGCGGATCACCATCATTGATACATCCGATGGCTGCTGTTCCTTTCATATCTTCAAATACATGTTCAAATTTTGTTCGGAACGGAGAGTTGTTGATCTTGTGGATCTGACGCTGCAGCCCGATCTCTTTATCGTATGCCGCGATACCTCCTGTTTTCGTTCCGAGATGGGAGTGGTAATCCACTCCAAAAAATACTTCATTCAAGCAGTCTTCCCGTGATGTGATTCCAAAAAATCCGCCCATAATTTCTCTACTCTTTCTGTGTAAAACTATTATTTGTGCCTCCTCGCGGAGCATATAACTCAGCGAGAGATAACTTCCTCTGAGTTAAATTATTTCCGCCGGGGCCATACGGTCTCGGCGGTTATCAAACAGCGTCAAATCTTTGACATAATGTCAGCGTCCTTTGCGAGGACTTTTTCAGCATCCTTTTTCCTTTTTGCATCCAACTTCTCCGCTAGCGAAGCATCCTCGACAGCTAAGATCTGGATTGCCAGAAGCGCAGCGTTTGCAGCTCCGTTGACAGCAACCGTTGCGACCGGTATGCCGCTTGGCATCTGCACAGTGGAAAGCAGTGCATCAAGACCTTCAAGGTTTGTGCTGCTGCATGGGATTCCGATAACCGGAATCGTAGTCTGCGCAGCAATGGCACCTGCAAGATGTGCTGCCATGCCGGCTGCCGCAATGATAGCGCCAAAGCCGTTCTCCCTTGCTTTGGAAGAAAACTCTGCAGCTTCTTTTGGAGTTCTGTGTGCGGAATAAATATGTACCTCGAACGGTACTTCGAATTCTTTTAATGTGTCAATAGCTTTAGAAACGACAGGAAGATCGCTGTCGCTGCCCATAACGATACCGATTTTTTTCATTGTATTCATCCTCCTGGCCTATCCGGCGCCTCAATTCCGGATAGTCCTTAACTTAATATGAAAGTTACACGCGATGCCATCGCAGCCACCCTGCAAGCAGGCACCTTCGATGTCGCCGTCCGGAACTTTCATACTCAAAAACATAAAGGCACACTTGGACAAATTAGTTCAAGTGTGCCCAGACGGTCGGCTTAAAAAACGCTAGTCCTTTGTTCCTCTGTGGTGCTCCACAATCAATTCCGTCAGTAGCAAAGAACTGTTTTATTTCCTGTGTTTTTATACCATATCTGACTATTCTGTGTCAAGAAAACATGGCGGTTTTCAAGGCTTTATTCCACATTCTCATAGAGCGGATAACGCTCCGTAAGTTCTGTGATCATTTCCTTTGCTTTCGCTTTGGAATCAGGCGTTCTATCAGATACAACCAGCTTGATCGCCTCAGCGATCATTTCCATATCAGAAGGAACCAATCCTCTGGTTGTAAGGGCTGCTGTTCCAAGGCGGATTCCGCCGGTAACAGTCCTTGAGGACGTGTCATTTGGGATCGCATTCTTATTGCAGGTTACGCCTGCTTCATCAAGCTCATCCTCTGCCTCTTTTCCGCTGATTCCAAGAGGTCTTAAATCCACGAGCATCAAATGGTTATCCGTTCCGCCGGTAAAGACCTTGATACCTCTGTCGATCAGGCCTTTGGAAAGAGCCTGGGCATTTGCGATAACCGTCTTCGCATAATCTTTAAACTCCGGCTTTAAGGCTTCTCCATAGCAAACGGCCTTTGCGGCAATAACGTGCATCAGCGGACCTCCCTGAAGTCCCGGGAAGATTGCCTTATCAATGCGGTGCTCTTCTGCAAAAGCATTGCTTGACATGATCATACCGCCTCTTGGGCCTCTTAAAGTTTTATGCGTAGTACTGGTCGTTACATGTGCATAAGGGATCGGGCTCATATGCTCGCCTGCTGCCACAAGTCCTGAGATATGAGCAATATCAGCAAGCAGGTATGCCCCAACTTCATCTGCGATCTCGCGGAACTTCTGAAAGTCGATCTTTCTCGGATAAGCACTGGCGCCGCAGATCAGCAGTTTCGGTTTTGCTTCTTTTGCAATTCTTAATACTTCGTCATAATCAATATATCCGTTTTCATCGACGCCATAAGCTGCTACACCGAAATACTTACCGGAGATATTCGCCTTACATCCGTGGCTTAAGTGGCCGCCGGCATCAAGACTCATGCCAAGGATCGTATCGCCAGGTTTCAGCAGTGCAAACTGTACGGCTGTATTCGCCTGGCTTCCTGCATGTGGCTGAACGTTTACATATTCACAGCCAAAAAGTTTCTTTGCGCGGTCCCTTGCAAGATTTTCCACAATATCCGCATACTGACATCCACCATAGTAACGGTCTCCCGGATATCCTTCTGCATATTTATTGGTAAATTGAGATCCCAGTGCGCTCATGACTGCTTCGCTTACAAAGTTTTCCGAAGCAATCATTTCAAGATGGGAATTCTCTCTGTCGACTTCACCTCTGATCGCCTGTGCGATCTCCGGATCTGCCGCGGCTAATTTACTGAATGAGTACATTCTTTTTACTCCTTTTCTGTTAAATAAATAAGGGGGTCAACTATTTGTCCATTTTGATAATACAATATCTTTCCTTCACTTGGCAATTGATTCCTGCAGTGGACACGAAACTTTCATAGAAACTTGCCAATGTCCAGTCATGGCTTTAGAATAATGAGCAGAAAAAGCCAGACAGGAGCTTAAGATGAGCAGCAAAGTTTTGATCGCGATGAGCGGCGGAGTCGACTCTTCCGTAGCAGCATATTTAATGAACGAAGCCGGCTATGAATGCACCGGCGTTACCATGAAACTCTTTCAAAATGAGGACGTAGGTGTATCCAAAGATCATACCTGCTGTTCTTTGGATGATGTGGAAGACGCCAGAAACGTTGCCTTTCATTTAGGCATTCCTTTTCATGTTTTCAATTTCTCTGACCGTTTTGAAGAGTGTGTCATCAAGCGCTTTGTAAATGCCTATGAAAACGGAATGACACCGAATCCCTGCATCGACTGTAATCGTTTCTTAAAATTTGACAAACTCTACAGTCGTGCAAAAGAACTAGGGTGCGATGCGATCGTTACCGGTCACTATGCAAGAATCGAAAAAGATGAAACTAGCGGCCGCTGGCTTTTAAAGAAGGCTGTTGACGAATCCAAAGACCAAAGTTATGTGCTCTATACACTTTCCCAGGATCAGCTTGCGCACACACAGTTTCCGCTTGGCGGCATGACAAAACCAGAAGCGAGAAAAATCGCAGAAAGTCAGGGTTTTATCAATGCGCACAAGCATGACAGCCAGGATATCTGTTTTGTACAGGATGGAAGCTATGCCGATTTCATTGAATCCTATACCGGCAAAAAATTCCCTGATGGAGACTTTGTAGATGTTGATGGCAAGGTCATGGGTCAGCATAAAGGAATCATCCGCTATACGATCGGCCAGCGTAAAGGCTTAGGTCTTTCCGTTCCGGAGCCTGTCTATGTCTGCCGCCTGGATATGGAGAATAACAAAGTCATCCTTGGAAAGAATGAGGATCTGTTCAGCCGGGCACTTACCGCAAACGATATCAACCTTATTTCAGTCCCTGCGATCAAAGAGCCGATGCGGGTAAAAGCAAAAGTCCGTTACCGCCAGAAAGAGCAATGGGCGACCGTCATTCAGACAGGTGAAGCTACGCTCCGCGTAGAATTTG
>CAMODY010000152.1 GCA_946611595.1 uncultured Clostridia bacterium
TCTTTTCCTCCTTCCTGGGTATGGGAGCAGCCTTTCATGTAGTAGGTGCACTCATGAAGACCTGCATATCCTAAGGAGATTGTGGAATAACCACCGAATAAGAGTTTATCGATCGGCTCACCCTTTTCAAGACGTGCCAAAGCACCGTTCTGCCAAAGGATCGGAGCTGCATCCGAAAGAGTTCCAAGGAGTCTTTCATGTCTGCACATTAATGCTCTGTAGCAAAGGTCCAGTCTCTCGTTTAAGATCTGCCAGAAAGCAGTTTCATCTCTTCCGCTAGAGCAAGCAACATCAACTAAGTTGATCGTAACAACGCCCTGGTTGAATCTTCCATAATATTTTGCCTCGCCCGGAACATAGTTCTTAGCTTTAGCAACATTGCCCATTTCCATGGATCTGTCCGGAGTCAGGAAGGATCTGCAGCCCATACACGGATAGCAGTCGCCGCCACCGTTTGCATTGACTTTGTACTCTTTCATTTTCTTCTCGGAAATGTAATCCGGAACCATTCTCTTTGCAGTGCACTCTGCAGCAAGTTTGGTAAGTCCAAAGTAGCGGCTTCCCTCACGAACATTGTCTTCTTCTAAAACATAGATCAGTTTCGGGAATGCAGGAGTGATGTAAACACCCTTTTCATTCTTAACGCCTAAGATTCTCTGACGAAGCGTTTCTTCGATGATCAGAGCGAGGTCGTCTCTTGTACGTCCTTCCGGAACCTCATTCAGATACATGAAAACAGTTACGAAAGGAGCCTGTCCGTTTGTCGTCATCAGCGTGGTAACCTGATACTGGATGATCTGGATACCCTGCTTGATCTCATCTAAAACACGTTCTTCAACAACTTCATTCAGGAGTTCTTCAGTATAGTCCATATGGAGTCTGTCGAACTGCTCTTTTATTTTCTTATAGAATTTTTCACGGCTTACCTGTACAAAAGGAGCCAGGTGGGATAAGGAGATGCTCTGTCCGCCGTACTGGTTGCTTGCGATCTGTGCAATCGCCTGAGTTGCGATGTTGCAGGCTGTAGCAAAGCTCTTCGGACGCTCGATCATGGTCTCGGAAATAACCGTTCCATTCTGAAGCATATCTTCTAAGTTGACCAGACAGCAGTTATGCATATGCTGTGCAAAGTAGTCTGCATCATGGAAGTGGATGATTCCTTTTTCATGTGCATCTACGATGTCTTCCGGAAGAAGGAAACGTTTTGTGATGTCCTTACTTACTTCACCGGCCATGTAGTCACGCTGAACGCTGTTTACAACCGGGTTCTTGTTGGAGTTTTCCTGTTTTACTTCTTCGTTATTGCAGTCTAAAAGACTTAAGATCTGCTGGTCTGTGGAATTGGATTTACGGACTACCGCTCTTTTATAACGGTAAGTGATATAATTGCGGGCAACATTGAATGCATTCTGCTCCATAATATGGTTCTCGACCATATCCTGGATCTCTTCTACGCTAGGTGCCCTATCCATCAAAGAGCACTCTTCTGTAACGGCATTTACGATCAAATGAATGGTCAGCGGTTTCATTTTCTCGAGCTCGTTTACAGAGTCATTTGCTTTAATGATGGCTGCTTCGATCTTTGAGGCGTCGAACTCAGCTTCTTCGCCACTTCTTTTGATAATTTTCATCTCATCCCCCTAAATTCTTCAAGTTTTTTCAAAATTTCGCACGAGTACGATTATACTATATCTTGTGGTCGTGTCAAGAACTCGTCTCCATATTTTGTGTTTTTTAATAAATACTTAATATTTTTCAACACTTTTCACAAAGAATCGCTTTTTCCTTCCTAATAATATATAATCATTACACGAAACTTGAGGAAATCATAACATCATAGACGTACGATTAAGGGGACAGTAATGAGCAATTTGATCAGAGAAGACATCAAAATAAGACTGAAAAATGCTTTTCAGGAGCAATTCGGAACACAAGATATAGACTATGTCGCAGCCCCGGGACGGGTCGAGCTTCTGGGAAACCACACAGACCACCAGAGAGGAAAGGTTTTAGCGGCATCTGTAGACTTAAAAGCCTATGCTGCATTTGCTCCAAATGGCACAAATTCCGTAAATATCGTCTCAGAGGGACACTCTGCCCACAAGATCGATCTGAACGATCTCATGCCGGATGTGTCTGAATTCGGAACCGCAAAGTCGATTATAAAAGGTGTTCTCTATGGCTTTTATACAAGACACAAAGATGGCGCGTTAAAAGGCGAGGGTTTGAAGGGATTTGATGCCTATATCATCAGCGAAGTGCTCACCGGAAGCGGTTTGAGTTCTTCTGCAGCTTTTGAGGTGCTGCTTGGAAGGATCTTAAATAAGCTTTGCTTTGAAGAATCTGCAAGTCCGATCGAGATTGCAAAGATTGGACAGATGGCAGAAAACCGTTTCTTTGGAAAGCCTTGCGGACTGATGGATCAGGCGGCCTCTTCTATTGGAAATGTTGTATTCTTTGATTTTAAAGATTCTGAAAATCCTTCTACAGAACAGATTGAATTTGATTTTCAAAAAGCAGGCTACGCTCTTTGCGCCGTTGCCTGCGGCGCAGGTCATGCAGACCTGACGGCAGACTATGCCTCGATCCCTAAGGATATGGGAAATGTTGCAGGCCTCTTTGGAAAAAAAGTCCTGGAAGAACTTCCTATGGAAGAGTTCCTTACGAACGAAGCGATGATCAAAGAAAAACTGGGTGAACGGCCATTCCTTAGGGCGCTCCACTTTTATGAAGAATCCCAAAGAGCCGAAGCTGCTGCAACGGCTCTGAAAGAAAATGATATTTCGGCATTTTTAAAACTTGCAAACGAATCCGGCATCTCATCCAGAACGAAGCTTTCCAACATCATTCCGGCATCGAAGCCCGAGGAAAATAAATTAGATACCGCAATGCGGATTGCAGTTGCTCTCTTAGGAGGAAAACAGGAAGATGGAAGCCAAGGCAGCGGAATGAAGGGTGCCGTAAGAATGAACGGCGGCGGTTTTTCCGGAACCTTCCTGGCGATTGTGCCATTAGACGAGCTTGATTCCTTTAAAAACAAGATTGAAGCAAGGCTCGGACAGGGAAGCTGTATGGTCTTAAATACCTGAAAAGGAACCCTGATTTATCTGCAGCAGCCTCCGGGCTGCTGTTTTTATGCAATTCAGTGAATGTTTAATGCATATTTCGTAAAATGTTTGTTATATTATTCAGCGAAAATTCATTGACTTTTGTTTCATACACTGTAAAATAGGCTTTAAATCGTATGAATTGAGTTTATGCAAATATTCTGCATAAAAATGCATCACATACTTGAAAGGGGAAACTATGAAATCATTAAAGAAAGTATTATCAATCGCACTTGTTGCCGCTTTTGCTATCACCATGCTTGCAGCCTGCGGTGGATCCAAAGAAGAAACTGCTCCGGCAGGCTCTGGTGCAAGTGCCGGCGGCAAGACCTTAACTATGGCTACAAACGCTGCATTCCCTCCTTATGAATATATGGAAGGCAATGACTACGTTGGAATCGATATCGAGATCGCACAGGCAATCGCTGATACGATGGGCGCAGAACTCGTGATCAACGATGTAGAATTCGGTTCTATCATCGGTGGTGTACAGTCCGGAAAATACGATATGGGTATTGCCGGCATGACAGTTACAGATGAGCGTAAACAGAGCGTTAACTTCTCTGACACTTATGCAACAGGCGTACAGGTTATCATCGTAAAAGAGGGTTCTTCTATCGCTTCT
>CAMODY010000153.1 GCA_946611595.1 uncultured Clostridia bacterium
TCCATGGAACATCCCGGGTAGTATGCGTACTTTTTCATTTCACCGCACCTCCCTCTTCACATTCTTTCATGATCCGGCGGATATCTTCTTTATCCTGTACCGAATTCAGTTCCGGCCTTACGATATCTTTTTTCAGCATCTGAGGCACGTTGTTCATATCCTGCAGAAGTCTTCCGCTGGTCACATTGTATGCGCCCTCTAAGATGACTTCCTGAGATTTACCGAATCCTCTGACAGTCTCCATGAAGATGTCATTGAACAGACGCACATTTCTCTGGGCACTGATGCCGCGTTTCTGTGCTTCCATTCTGGATTTTTCGATCAGTGTCGGGATGTCAATATCATGAGGACATCTTTCCACACAAGTATGGCAGCTTGCACAGAGCCAGATGGTCTTTGATCTCATAACGCTGTCCATATCGCCCAGGTGCATTAAGTGGACGATCTGGCGTGGCATGAGGTCATAGGAGTTTGCCATCGGACATCCTGCAGAACATTTACCGCACTGGTAACATTCGTCCAGTGCAACATTTGCCTCTTTTGCAATGCGGTCGGCTAAGAGTTTTCCCTCTTCTCTGTTTAAAATCTTTTCCATTTTAAATCTCCCGATTCTCCAATTGCTTTGCCATTTCTATGAACGCCTTTTTTGACGTTCCGTTCTTAATTGTATCTAAAGCATTGATTGCTTTTTCTGAGTAAGCTTCGACCTGCTTTTGTGCCGCTTCAAGACCAATGATCTTAGGAAGCGTTGCAAGTCCTTTTCTTTCATCCTGGCCCATGGACTTACCAAACTTTTCCGTTCCGGTAAAATCCAAAATATCATCTTTGATCTGGAACGCGACTCCGATGTTGTATCCGTAGGTTTCCATTGCTTTCACAACTTCCGGAGAACAACCTCCGGCAACCGCGCCGGTAAAAGCTGCAGCTTCGATAAACAAAGCCGTCTTTTTCTCGATCATCCGGAAATAAGCCTCTTCAGAGAATTCTGTGTTCAGCTTATCAAGCTGTTCCAGTTCTCCGACACACATCTGTTCCGATACCTTCGCAAGCCGCTCATTGATCCCGGAGCCTTTATAGGTCTTTAAAAGTTCCATCGCTCTTCCGAGAATAAAATCTGCAGAGCGGACGGCTTTCAGATCACCGCTCGTGGCATTGATCGTCGGAACATTCCTACGAACCATGCCTTTATCTACGACATCGTCGTGGATCAAGGACGCAGTATGCATCAGTTCGATCATCACCATCAAAGGAAGGATCGGAAGCTTAGGTGCATCGCCGAGTGCGTACGCCGCCTGCGCAAGCGCAGGACGAAGGCGTTTTCCGCCGGCTAAGATTACGCGCTCTAAGTCTTCCTTCATTCCTGTATTTGGCGTTTCGCAGATCTTTTTCAGCTGTTTTTCTAAAAGTTCTTTTCCTTTGATAAAATTTGACGGTTTGTCAAATGACATCTTTGGAAGTTCTTCACTTACTTCTCCACTGGCATCTTCTCTTAAGATCTTCGCAAAGCGGTCTGTGATCTCAATGGAATCCACCGGGATCAGATCCAGTGAGAAACGGCTGAAATAGTAATCTCCCTTGAGCGTGGCTTCTGCTACGGTATAGGTATCGTCGTCCAGTTTATGAAATCTTCGAAAGAGTTCAAAGTTTTCATTTGCGGACTCGAGTTCCATTTGATGAATATTGTCAGGTGCGGAAACTCTCATTCTTATTATTCAGCTGCTTTCTTCTTTGTTGTTTTCTTTGCAGGTTTCTCATCTGCAATGCCGAAAGCTTTCTTTGCAGCTTCCACATCCTTCGGAACCATGTGGTCTAATGCCTGCTGATTTGCATGCTCATTCGGAAGGATGACAGCCGGTTTTCCTTCACCGCCGCCAAGCTTCAGAGCATCTAAAACAACACTCTTATCCTTGATTTCGAATTCTTTTTCCAGCGGATCAAAGCCTTCATAGGTTGCTCTGATCTTCATAACGCCGGAGTTCTTCGGAATACGGTCAATATAGAATTCACCTAAGAAGTCTGTCTCTGTAACAGCTACAACGGTGTTTCCGACCAGTAATTCCACTTTTGCTCCAATGGCAGCTTCTTCGATGCCGTCTTTGTCAAAGCAAAGCGCACCTTTTACGAAGCATTTGTTGTAGAAATACAGGTGTTTGTACATAACACGCGGCTTGTTTGTGCCGTCTGTGATTGCTTTAAGACCCTGTTTTTCCACAATCTGCTCCCACTCATGATCGTCACAGAAAACGGTCTGCAGTGCACGGAGCGGGCAGGTCTGTACGCATCTTGGCTCTTTCCAGCCCTGGTCGATCAGATGTGCACATCCTGTACATTTCTGTGCAACTTCGAGCTCTTCGTTCCAGTGAATCATGCCGTATGGACATGCACTTGCGATTTCCGGATCTTTCGCTTTCTTGTAATCGATCAGCATGATTCCATCGCTTCTCTTAATGAAAACGTCCGGATATTTCTTTGCACACGGTGCATTGTCGCAATGCATGCAGGTTCTTGTTACATAAGTTACTTCTGTATATGGAGCCTCTCCTCTTTCTGTTAAGGTCGGGCAGATCCATTTATGATCATGTTTCGGAGCTTCCTGGGTATAAGGGAGCCAGGTGTTTCCTACATGCTCATCCTTGCAGGCTAACATACAGTTAAAGCAGCCTACACATTTTTCAAGGTCGATGATCATATGAAATTTTTTCATCCGATTTTACCCCCTTCCCACTTTCTGACTTCTACAAGACAGGAGTTAACAGCTAAACCATGGGCATGTTTTGTAAGGAATCTGCTTGGTGTCAGGTTGTTTACGCAGCCCATGATCTCAGTGGTGTCATCTCCGCCCGGATCATTCTCTAAGGTGACATAATCCGCGCAGGATTCATAGGAGTGACATACACCCTTCGGCACTCTCTCTGTTGTCTCAAGTGCGCAAAGGACTTTACCTCTGTCGTTATAAACTTCAACGACATCGCCGTATTTGAGACCTCTCTCTTCTGCATCTTTCGTGTTCATACGGAAGATCCAGTAACGATGTCCATCGATCAGCATTCTGTGCTCCTGGATATCGTTGATGTTGGTATCCTTCAAGTCACCCATGGTGTGGAAGGAATACTTGGAGTGAGGCGAGATCATCTGCAGTTTATATTTAGCATAAAGATCAGATCCAACACCTTCGAAACTGTGGATATAAGTACAGATCGGAAGTCTTTCTTCATCATTCGGATCAAATCTCTTTAAGGTCTGGGCTTCAAACTCGATCAGGCCGGACGGGGTCTGCATACCCTCGCCATAACGTCCGTAGTATTCAGACGGCAGCGGAGTAAGCTCCGGTGTATCTTTCTTTCTGCCTTCTGCAAACCAGCGGTAAGCAACCGGGTCACGTCTGTTTGCCGGAAGTGGCGGAACAACGTAATAGCCCTTCTTAATGAACTTGCCCCACGGCATGACTCTTGCCATATCTGTTGCTTCATAATATCTCTTCGCCCAGTCATATTCGGTATTTCCTTCAGAATATACCTGCCACAGGCCAAGTTTGTTTGCAATTGCCTGGAAGATATCAAAGTCTGCCTTGCTCTCTCCCAGCGGTTCAATACATTTATGCTGTACAAAGATCACACGGGAGTTATTCTGCAGGAATGAATTCGGAATATATCCGCCGCAGGATGCAAACTCACCGATATCCCAGCGCTCGAAGTTCGTACATGCAGGAAGGATGATATCTGCAAATCTTGC
>CAMODY010000154.1 GCA_946611595.1 uncultured Clostridia bacterium
CGTTTGGATTTTAAGATCTCAAGCGCGTCATCATCATAGCCCGGTGCGATAACACCATCCGATACTTCGCGTTTGATGATCTCTGCAGTCACCTTATCGCAGGTATCAGAAAGTGCGATCCAGTCGCCGAAAGAACAAAGACGGTCTGTACCTCTCGCTCTTGCATATGCGCATGCCAAAGGCGAATCATCAAGACCTTCGATGTCATCTACAAAGCAGGCTTTTTTCAGTTTCTCAGGAAGCTTCGTTCCGACAGCTGCCGAGGTCGGGCTTACATGTTTGAAGGATGCTGCTGCCGGCATATTGAGTGCCTCTTTTAATTCTTTTACCAGCTGGTAAGAGTTTAATGCATCCAGGAAATTGATGTATCCCGGGCGTCCGTTCAGGATTTCTACCGGGAGTTCGCTTCCGTCATGCATGTAGATCTTTGCCGGTTTTTGATTCGGATTACATCCGTATTTCAGTTCAAACTCTTTCATTGCAGCCTCCTACTTGTTTTTATTGATCAGACGATGTTCTTCTTTCATCGTCTCAAGGTCTGTATAAGTAACATAAAGGGAAATCTTGTTATCCTCGTTTAAGCCTTTCCAGATTGACTCAGTGAATGCATCAATATCATCCGGAATCGCAACACGCTCCGGTTCGCCCTGGAAAGTCGGGATCGGATCTCCGTCCTGAACATAGGTATGGATGAAATGTCCAAGTCCCGGAATCGACGGATAAGAAAATCCGTATCTCGCGCAGGCACTGCCTTTTTCATCGATGCTCTTTAAAATACTCATCTGATAAGTGAAATCTCCATCTTCGAACGTGATCATTGCACTTATGCGAGGAGTAAAGTTCGGCGCATCCGGCTCAAAGCAGCGGCTTTCTAACGCCTGGTTAAAACTAAGACCTTCTTTCAGTCCTTCATAAACCGTATCCGTCTGATCTCCGTTTGTAAGGATCAGTTTATTTTCATATCTGCGTACTGCTGTATAAATGATCAGGCTCGGATCTTCCACTTTGGACGAATCAAACGGCTCTGTGATAATGCCTCCATCTATTTCAGAAAAAATACGGTTTCTGGAGTTTGCGCTTCTTCCCATGATGAAGTAAGCGCCAACTGCCTTTTTGCCGTCCGCAGTTTTTCCGGCGATGATGCCTCTGCCTACATAGGAGTTATCCTTGATCAGTTCATAAATATCATTGATTTTGTAAATATCCATAGTCATCCCCTTAAATTCTTCGCTTATTCTAAGTCCTTTTTTACTTCCTTCTCTTTACCGGTTTCGCTTATTCTGCAATGATCTTTGCAGAAACCATTTCAACCGCAGCAGGAAGCAGTTTCCATTCCGCCTCCTCCATAACGCGTTTTTGTAAAGTCTCCGGCGTATCGCCATCTAAAACATCTACCGCTTTTTGTAAAATGATCTCGCCGCCATCCGGAATCTCGTTTACAAAATGAACGGTTGCGCCGGTCACTTTAACGCCTTTTTTCAGGGCTTCTTCATGTACCTTAAGACCATAAAATCCCTGCCCGCAGAAAGACGGGATCAGGGATGGATGGACATTAATGATTCGGTTTTTATAATGTGACGTAAAATCAGCAGTCAAGATTGTCATAAAGCCTGCAAGAACGATCAGGTCGATCTCGTAAGCTGCAAGCGTTTCCATCAGTTTCTTTTCAAAAGCCGCCTGGCTTCCTGTCACTTTGCGAAGAACCACTTCACTTGCGATTCCTGCATCTTTGGCACGCTGAAGCGCATAGGCGCTTTCATTGTTGGAAATAACCAGCTTGATGGTACCGGAAGTAATGATTCCGGCTTTTTCCGCATCTATGATCGCCTGAAGATTTGTTCCTCCGCCTGAAACTAAAACTGCAACATTCGCTTTTGTTTTTGCCAATTTGATAACCTCTTTCTGCTGTGCCGATCCGCTCCTAGCAGATCGTGATCTTTTCATCAGAAGCAACGATCTCACCGATGATATAGGCATCTTCGCCATTTGCCTTTAAAATCTCAAGAGCTTTATCAGCATCTGTTTTATCAACAGTGATGCTCATTCCAACGCCCATGTTATAGGTGTTGAACATATCGCGTTCTGTGATATTTCCTGTTTTTGCGATCATGTCAAAGATCGGAAGGATCTTAACAGCGCTCTTTTCAATTTTAGCTCCAAGGCTATCCGGGATGCTGCGCGGAATATTCTCATAGAATCCGCCGCCTGTGATATGGGAGATTCCCTTTACTTTTACTTCTTCTAAAAGACTAAGTACCGGTTTTACATAGATTTTGGTCGGAGTTAAAAGAGTTTCGCCAACAGACTTTCCGCCAAGCTCAGCGCAAGGTGTTTTAATATCGGCATTCTCGACATCAAAGACTTTTCTTACAAGAGAGAAACCATTTGAGTGCACACCGCTTGAAGGAAGTGCGATCACAAGGTCTCCGGCTTTCATCGTCTTGTTGTCGATGATTTTTTCTTTGTCTACGACACCGGTGCTGTATCCTGCAAGGTCGTATTCATCTTCCGGATAAAAGCCCGGCATCTCTGCTGTCTCTCCTCCGATCAGCGCTGCACCGGACTGCACGCAGCCTTCTGCAACACCTTTTACGATTTCTGCGATGCGCTCCGGAACATTTTTACCGCATGCGATATAGTCCAGGAAGAACAGTGGTTTTGCACCAACGCAGATAATATCGTTAACGCACATTGCTACGCAGTCGATTCCGACTGTGTCATGTTTATCCAGAAGAAAGGCCAGTTTCAGTTTTGTTCCAACACCATCTGTTCCGGATACCAGAACAGGTTTCGTAATACCCGTAAGGTCCAGTTCAAAAAGGCCTCCAAAACCTCCGACATCAGAGCAAACTCCTTTTGTCATTGTTCTGGCAATATGCTGTTTCATCAGTTCGACTGCTTTGTATCCGGCCGTAATATCAACGCCTGCCTGTGCATAAGCTTCTGATCTTGATTCTGTGTTCATAAATTATTCCTTTCCGCTCCAGCAATATGTACAAAGATCACAAGGATCGATTCCGATCGCTTCGATAATTCCATCTAAAGATTGGAACTCAAGAGAGGCAAAATGGAATTTATTGCAGATCGTCTCTCTCAGTTTCTTTCCTCTTTCTGTGCTGCCATCGCTGTATTCTTCAATATGGTTTAATCCCTCTTCGCCTTCAAGTTCTAAGATCACTCTGCGGGTGATCAGCTCTAAGTCACTCTGCGTTCTCGTAAAGCTTAAATACTTGCAGGCATACATCAGCGGAGGGCATGCGCTTCTCATGTGTACGGATTTTGCTCCGTTTTCATAAAGGAACTCCACAGTCTCTTGAAGCTGTGTTCCGCGGACAATGGAATCATCCACAAACAAAAGGTTTTTATCTCTGATCAGCTCCTTGACCGGGATCTGTTTCATTTTTGCAACTTCATTTCTCGCCTTCTGGTTGGTTGGCATAAAGCTTCTTGACCAGGTTGGAGTATATTTGATAAAGGCACGTGCAAAGGTCTTTCCGCTTTCATTTGCATAGCCGATCGCATGCGGCGTACCGGAATCCGGAACACCTCCGACATAATCAACGTCCTCTGCATTTTTTACTTCTGCATCATGACGCGCCATGATCGCACCGTTGCGGTAACGCATGATCTCGACATTGACGCCTTCGTA
>CAMODY010000155.1 GCA_946611595.1 uncultured Clostridia bacterium
AAGAAGAGCGGCGCTATGGCTCTCTTTGGCGAAAAATATGGCGACAAGGTCCGCGTTGTTAAGATGGGAGATTTCTCTAAAGAACTTTGCGGCGGAACTCATGTCGGAAATACCGGAACAATCGGTATGTTCAAGATCATCTCTGAGGGCAGCGTTGCCAGCGGCGTAAGAAGAATCGTTGCGATCACAGGCAAGAAAGTCCTTGCTCATTATGCAGAGATTGAAGCTGTATATCATGAGGCTGCAGCTGCTGCAAAATGTGAGCCGGAAAAACTTCCGCAGAAGATCGATGATCTTATGAAAGAAATCAAAGAACTGCAGGCAGAGATCGCCAAGATGAAGAGTGCATCTGCAAAAGATGCGTTGGGTGAGATCAAAGCAGAAGAAGTAAATGGATACAAGCTGGTTACCCAGAAGCTTTCCGGTGTTGGCATGGATCAGCTTAGAGAACTTGGTGATCAGATCAAAGAGCAGATCGGAGAAGGCGTTATTGCATTAGCTTCTGATCTGGACGGCAAAGTAAGTCTTGTTGTAATGGCAACAGACGAAGCGCAGAAAAAAGGCGCTCATGCAGGAAACATTATTAAAGCAATCGCTCCACTCGTAGGTGGTGGCGGCGGTGGACGCCCGAACATGGCGCAGGCCGGCGGTAAGAATGCAGCCGGCATTGATGATGCGCTTCTTAAGGTAAAGGAATTGTTATAAAGCATGATTTGTAAAGGATGCGGAGCTGATGTAAGCAGCAGTGAGGTATTTTGTCCGAATTGCGGCGCACCTCTTCGTGTAACTGCGGATTACGATTATATTCAGGCTGAAATCGGCGTCAAAGTCGATCAGTTCTTAAATGATGAGCCAGAAGAGATGGAACCGGCAGCTGTCGATTCCACTCTTACTGAGCCTGAACTTACGATCATTGGTGCAAAAGCAGCCGAGGAAGCTCCTGCAAACACCATCCGTATTCCGCGTGATCCGGGTCTTAATATCATAGGAGATCCTTCTTCTCAAACGCCTTTTAAGGCAGAGATCCCGGAAAAGCCCCGCGCTGAAAAGCCAAAGGAAAATCTAGAAAATACAATCTCTATCACCCGCACACTGTATGTAAAAGACAGTATCTTCGCGGATGAAGATGCGCCTGATTTTGATGATGATTTTACTGAGCGCATCGAAAAACAGCAGATTAAAAAACAGAGTGAGCGTAAAGCAGAGCCTAAGCGCAGTAATCCAGACAGCCGTGATGCAAAAAGGCAGGCTGCTGAACGTGCGCGCAAAAAGAAAAAAACGATCATCCTGATCGCTGTGATCGCAGCTGTTGTGATCGCGGCAGTAGTTGGCATTATCCTTGCTACTTCAGGAAAGAAGGAAGAAGCAAAAGAAGAAAGCTTCCAGATCCTTTCCAATGTGGAAAACGGAGGATCTTATTCTGCACCGCTTGAAGTCACTTTGGAAGGTGAACAGGAATGCAGGATTTTCTATACTTTAGATGGTTCTGATCCGACTCTGGAAAAAGGTACAAAGTACGGACAGCCGATCGAGTTCAGCAATAAGGATGTAACAGGAGACAGCCTCGAAGTTAACTTGATCGCTTTCGCATATAAAAAAGATGCTTCTGTTAAGGTAGGAGAACTTAGGATTACTTTTACGCTTACAAAATCCGCAGTAACGCCGCCTTCCTTTGACCTTGCAAGCGGAGACTATTGGGAAGAGTCTTACATTACAATTACCGCGGATGAAGGCAGTACGATCTACTATACCTATGATGGATCTACGCCTAGCGAAAATTCCACTAAATACACAGGACCTGTCGAGATGAAGAGAGGAAACTATGTTCTTTCAGCTATCGCAGTAGATGATAGCGGCGAAGTCAGTGAGGTCACTTCTTCTGTATATAATCTCATCATTGAGTCCTGGATCTCTTATGATGAAGCTCTTGGAAATGTACTGAATATGCTGGTCAATGAGCAGATGATCGAGAGTACGGAAACGGATGAAAACGGATACTATAAAGTTCCGGGCGGCGGAACCAGACGTATCATTAATGGCGGCGAGGCAGTTGTCGATAATACAAATTATTATGTCATTCAGGTTGACTACTTGAATGATGGCAGCAATGTACAGGCAACGAGTTATTATGGCGTGAACGATCAGACAGGAGAAGTGATCCGCCTGAACCGTTCCGGCATGAATTATGTACTTGGATAATGATTAAGATCATCGCGGTTGGAACAATCAAAGAAGACTACTTTACAGGTGCCATTAAAGAGTACAGCAAACGGCTCTCTCCTTATACAAAACTGCAGATCATCCAGGTTCCGGATGAAAAATGCGACGATAAGACTAAAAAGAGAGAAGCAGTCTCTATCCTGAAGAACATTAAAGATACGGATTACTGCATCACGCTGGAGATCAAAGGAAAAAAGTTTTCTTCCGAGCAATTTGCAAAAAAGATTGAGGATCTTGGTATTCAGGGACATTCTGATCTTAGTTTTGTGATCGGAGGCTCTTTAGGCCTGGATGAAAGCGTTCTTAAGCGAAGTGATCTTGCCATAAGTTTTTCGGATATGACCTTCCCACATCAGCTGATGAGAGTGATCTTACTTGAGCAGATCTACCGCGCATATAAGATCATACGGAACGAGCCGTATCACAAATAGTTCACTTTACTTTAAACTTTGCTCTTTGGTATAATTATTAAAATTATTCAGATATAAAAAGCACAAACCAGGTACAGGAGGTATCAAGGTGGAAACGCTCAGAATTAATAATTCGGACGGGTCTGTGGATGTGCAGATCACCGAGGAAGTAATTGCGATCATTGCAGGACTTGCAGCTACCGAGGTTAATGGTGTTAATTCCATGGCCGGCGGGATCACAAACGAGATCGTAGCCAGGCTTGGAAAGAAAAATCTTGCAGCCGGTGTGAATGTCGGGTTCAGCGATGGCATGGTAGTTGTTGATCTAGCGCTTGTCATTGAAATGGGAGTGTCTATTCCTGATGTTTCAAAGGAAGTGCAGGAAAAGGTAAAGACAGCTATTGAAACGATGACCGGGCTTAAAGTAAAAGCCGTGAACATTCAGATTTTAAACGTGAACATTGACAATCAATAAAGAAAATTTAATAAAGGGTGTTTTGAATAACACCCTTTAATTTTTGAGGCATTTATGAAAATTGACAGAAGAACAGAACTAAGAGAAGCAACCTTCCTGATTCTATTCCGTCTGGATTTTTACCAGAAGGAAGATATGGAAGAACAGATCAAGGACTTTTTTGAAGGCGAAGACGGATTTTCCGAGACAGAGCGCCAGTATATTGGAGATAAAGTGATCTCCATTGCTGAAAAACTTGAAGAGATCGATAAAGTACTCGATGAGTATAGTATCGGCTGGAAAGTAAAGCGTATGTCGAAAGTGGATCTAACGATTCTTCGCCTTGCTTATTATGAGATCAAATATGACGAAAAGGTCCCTGTATCTACCGCCATCAACGAAGCGGTAGAACTTGCAAAGAATTACGGTGAAGAAAACAGCGCTTCCTTCATCAACGGAATTCTTGCAAAGGCAGCTAAGAGCAATGAGTGAGAAAAAGGTTTATTCCGTAAGCCAGGTCAATTCCTATGTAAAGCGCCTGTTTGA
>CAMODY010000156.1 GCA_946611595.1 uncultured Clostridia bacterium
GGTGTCGCTAATGTGGCTTTTTGATGATAAAAAAGTCTTTGCACCTTGTAAATCAGACATGAGTATCGATGATATAAAATTCGCAATTTGCAGAGGCGGATGGCCGCGCACATTGAATATTAAGAACGATAAAGCAAAACTTCTGATTGCAAAGGAAGTGTTTAATCAGACCTGTGAGACCGATATTTCCAACATAGGCAACAGGAAAAGAGATCCTGCTTTAGCAAGAACAATAATGAAATCTTATGCAAGAAATATTTGTACTACCGCAGATACAAAAACCATTTATGGAGACGTGGTATCTACAAAGGAAATAGCAAGATCAACGTTTTATGAATACATTCAAGCGTTACAGGATCTTTATATTATTGAAGATGTTGATGCCTGGTGTCCATCTATCAGATCAAAAACAGTCATTCGTTCTTCAAAAAAGAAAAATCTGATCGACCCTTCTATCGCCGCTGCTGCGCTTGGTGTATCTCCGGATTATTTTGATCGGGACTACAAAACGTTGGGATTCTTGTTTGAATCCCTGGTGATCAGGGATTTAAAAATATATTCATCAGAACACGGCGGAACAGTTTCCTATTACAGAGACAGATATGGCTTGGAGGCTGATGCCGTATTACATCTAGAAGACGGAAGGTATGCCTTGATCGAAATAAAGCTGGGGCAGAACGAAGTAGATGAAGGAGCGAAACACCTGTTAAAAATCGAAGAATTGATAAAAGAACACAACAAGGAAGAAAAGCAAGTTCCTTTGAGGTTACCCGATCTGAAAATGGTTATAACCGGAACACAGTATGGTTATAAGAGGGAAGATGGCGTGTATGTTGTTCCGATCGGGTGTTTAAAAGATTAAGGCTTGTTGTTTGAAAGGAGACCAGCTATGAAAAATCAAGTGGTTTTGTTCAAAAAGAATAAAACCATCTAATCCAATATAAAAACCCCGCGTTATTGTTTACGCTTTAAAAACGGTAAATAACGTCACTCTCATCTGAGCTGTAATGTTGTTTATAAAGAAATTACTTTATGTTCTTTGAAATTTGTCGTTTTAGTTTATGAAGTCTGCTTCAGGATTATTGAGAATGAAGAAGATATATCTGCACAGTTTAGCTGCACAATGACCTAAAGCGTTGTAGTGAGACTTACTCTCAGATCTTTTCTTCTCATAATAGGCTTTCATCTTTGATTCATATCTGATCATGTTGTTAGAAGTCCATATGAGGGCATCTCTTAACAGCTTATTGCCTTTTTTGGACATTCTGGTGACGGAAGCCTTCCATGTGTCGGATTGCCTTACTTTAGGATCGAGTCCTGCCAGAGCCACAAGTTTACCGGGAGAATCGAATCGGTCTATACTGATGATGGCAGACATGATGTAGCCGATCTCTATGGCGTTGATCCCTTTGATCTTGAAAAGTGGGGACTTATCGACCAATGGGTGTTTCTTGATCATGGAGACGATCTCATCTATCTGCTTTTCTATTGCTTCGATAATTTCGATGCACTGTCTGATCTTGAGACTTAATGCGGCGGAGTGAAAGCCCACAGAGTCTCTGGCTGCTTCTTTGATCTTTCGGATCTTTGCTTCGGGATCTTGTAAGGATCAATAAAAAAGGACATAAGAGTGTGTAAGGTCTTTATTTGCAGTATTTTTCAATGGCTTCATCAGCGATCTTGCGTATGGCTTCTTCGCCGACGTGTTTATGGAAGAAACAGGAATGCGGATCGGGGTGAAGGAAATCCCCTTCATCATCCATCCCTTCAAGCATGCATCCGCCAAGGCAGCTGTTTAAGTGCAGACAGGTTCTGCACTCTTCGTTTTTATTTAGAAGATCGCTCAGTTTCGTATTGACGAGGTCGTTGTAGTAGCCGTTCAGGCTCAACTGGCCGAGGTGTTCTTTGAGGACACTTGGGAAGCGGTCTTTTAGAACGGTGTCGGAAAAGCCCATGCACGGCGCCAGTTTCCCATCCGGTCCGATGTAGGCGTTGTAACGGACGGCTTCGCAATACGGAAAGTCGTAGTTCTCCGGTCCTTTACTGAAATGACGGGCAAGCGGGATCGTATAATCCGTTTCCCCTTTCTTGCACTGGAAATAACCGTCGAGTTCAAGTTCGAGCGGCATCCCGTCTTCAAAGTAATGCGTGATGCATTCCTTGTAGATCTCTGCGGTCTCTTCCTTACTCAAGGCATATTTATCTTCATATTGTTTCCAAAGGCCGAGGCTCTGCGGTGCATTAACGCGAAGTGAAAGGACACCCAGGCCTGCAAGATAGCGGATCGTCTCACGCAGGCTGTCTTTGTTTTCTTTGTGGATACACATGGCGGCGACCGTTCGGAAGCCTTCTTTCTGAAGAAGACGGAAGGCACGGTCTGCATCTTTTTCTGCTCCCTTGACACCTCTTAACCAGTCGTGGTGACCGAGGCCGTCAAAGGAGAGCTGGAAGTTCGGGTGCTGATGGTTGTCCCTGAGGATTTGCAAGATGTTTTCATTTAACAAAGAAGCGTTGGTGAAGATGACACCGATGTCGATACCATACTTACTCAAGGCTTTGACGATCTGATCGAAGTCCTTACGCAGGAGGGGCTCGCCTCCGGTGATGTCGACAAGACGGATCCCGCAGGAGGCGATCTCATCGATGATGTGCAGGCAGTCTTCCAAAGGAAGCTGCGGGTGCTTGGCCTCCGGTGCCGAGACAAGACAGTGACGGCAGCGGAAGTTGCATTTACCGGTGATCGACCAGTGGACATTGCGTATGTAACGCGAAGGATAGATGATGTAACGCTGCCAGGACTGTAAAGCCGGTAAAGGCGAAGACGATGCTTCAAGGATCCCCTGTTCAAGGAACTCTTCGAAGATCTCCTTCATCTTCTTTGAAGGCTTGTCTAAATCGATGTCGGTCTGTCCGTCACAGTCCAGCAACATGATAAAAACCTCTTTTTCGATAAAAAGAGGTTTCTCGTGTTTCTTTTCGCCGTATTCACGGCGCAAAGCATAAGGGAGTTTTTTGAAGCCCCGGAAAGTCCAGGGTTCCTTTAAACGGTAATACAATTTAGTTTGGTCCTTTCACGCAGTTCCAGAATCCGAGACACAACCAGTTGTTGAAGCAGGCTTCGCCCGGTTGTGCATCATCCGGGTGATAGTAGACATAGTGGCAGGCATAATTACTCGTACAACGCGCAGTATTGTTCCTGTTCTCTCCGTCGCCTCCGGAAATCGCCTTCAGCTCTTCCGGGTCCAACACTTCGTTTTCAGCTCTGAACTTTTCGAGATCAGAAAGACTCAGGTCGATATCAAGAACAGACTTCACTGCTTTGACATATGCTTCATCCGGAGTTATGGCTTCGCCGGACTCCGTAAGACGCTTCATTTCATCAAAGTACTTCTTCTGAAGTTCTTCGTTTCCCTGTAATGTCTCGTTGATCTTGTCGATAAGCTCATTCATAGTACATGCTCCTTTTCGATCATCTGTGAGATATCATCTGATTCCATTATATAATACTTAAGCCACAATATTCATTCAGACCTCAAAAGGAATGTATCTCAATGCGGATATAAATGGTGCATTAAACATCTTAAAGAAAAGTAACGTTGTGAGCTTAACAGCTCTATACGCTAGAGGGC
>CAMODY010000157.1 GCA_946611595.1 uncultured Clostridia bacterium
ATTCTAGGAAGCAGTTCTCCGCCCGGCTGCGGAAGCAGGGTTTCGGATCCGATCTCTGTGGTGAGGACGACTTTACCTGCATTCTCTTCCGTGATCTCTCCGATCACTTTTGCATTTGCCGTATATTTTCCTGCATGCAGTGTCTCTAACAGTTTGTCTGCTTCTTCCTTCGGTGCGATGACGACCATCGTTCCTTCGTTTGCAAGGTAGAGAGGATCAAGACCTAACATGCCGCACATGCCTTTTACGGCCGGATCGACCGGGATGTTTTCGCTTTGGATGCGGACTCCGACGTTACTTTCTGCAGCAATCTCATAAAGCACGGTTCCGACGCCGCCTCTCGTTGCATCACGGATTACATGAATGTCGCGGGTTGTATCGATCATGGACTCGACAGCGCCCCAAAGCGGTGCGCAGTCACTCTTGATGTCTGCTTCGATGCCGAGGTCTTCTCTTGCAAGAAGAATGGTTGCACCATGGCGGCCGACATCTCCAGTTACGATCACGACATCGCCCGGCTTTGCAAAAGCACCGGAAGTTTCAAAACCATCCGTGAGTTTTCCGATACCGGTGGTTGTAATAAAGACGCAGTCAACTTGGCCTTTTCCTGCAACCTTGGTATCGCCGGCTACGATCTTAACACCGACTTCATTTGCAGTCTTTTCCATTGCACTTACGATCTCTTCGAGCTTATCCATGGAAAAGCCTTCTTCGATAACGAAAGAGCAGGTCAGATATAAAGGCTTTGCACCCATGCAGGCAAGGTCGTTGACGGTACCGCAGATGCTGAGCTTTCCGATGTTTCCGCCGTTAAATTCATATGGGGAAACGATAAAGCCGTCGGTGGACATCGCGATCTTTCCATCGCCGATATCAAGGACTGCCGCATCATCGGATGTGAATAATGGGTTTGCGAAGTGTGCTTTAAAAACTGCTTCAATAAGTTCTGCGGTCTGGCGTCCGCCTGCACCGTGAGCTAATGTTACTTTTCTATCTGACATAACTGCCTCCTGATTTTAAATACTGTATTGATAATAAGCTGAACATGCGCCTTCGTTGGATACCATGCAGGCTCCGACTGGATGTTCCGGCGTACAGACTTTGCCGTAAACCTTACAGTCGCTTGGCTTGCATTTTCCCTGCAGCACTTCGCCGCAGCGGCAGGCAGGGTTTGGTTTTCCTTCGATCTTCGGAAGATCCAGTTTCACACGCGCATCGAAATCTTTATATTCGTCTCTTAATTTCTGACCCGACATCGGGATGATCCCAAGGCCTCTCCATTCGGAATCGCATGGCTCCATGACTTCTTCAATGGTCTTCATGGCAACCGGGTTTCCTTCCGGACGCACAACGCGCGGATAACAGTTCATAAAGAAGGGCTCACCTTTTTTGATTCCCTTAACGATCACGGCAATTGCGGTCAGAAGTTCTTTTGCAGTAAATCCTGCAATGACTCCGGAAACACCGTATTTTTCATAAAGCTCTCTCGGGTCTTTTTCTCCGGTGATCGCATGAACATGTCCCGGATAAAGGAAGGCATCCGCGGAATCTTTCAGTGCCTGATATGCGTTTGGCATCGTTTTGTTTGCCGTAAGGATCGAGAAATTCGTAAGGCCTTCTTCTTTTGCTTTTTTCACTGCAAGGCAGGCGATCGGTGTTGTTGTTTCAAAACCTACAGCAAGAAAAACAACTTCTCTATCCGGATTCTCTTTTGCGATCTTTAAAGAATCCAAAGGAGAGTAGACCATCTTTACGGTCGCACCTTCCGCTCTGGCAGCCGCTAAAGACATCTTCGTTCCGGGTACGCGGATCAGATCTCCGAAGGTGCAGATGATCGCGTTTTTCTCAAGCGCCATATAAATAGCTTCGTCAATAAAACCGACCGGGGTAACGCAGACCGGACATCCCGGACCTGAGATCAGCTCAATATTTTCCGGAAGAATGTTCCGGATTCCTAAACGGAAGATTTCGTGAGTATGGGTTCCGCATACTTCCATGATGCGGATCTTCGGCCCGTCATAAGATTCAATGATCTCACGGGCTCTTTGAATTGTGTCTGACATAATCGTCCTCCAAAATAATCGTTGCTTAAAATTCGCGCTTACTGCGATTTCTTACAGAAGGGAATCCATGATGTCTTCTGTCTCTTCTGTGTCATCGCTATTGATCTTTGCGATCGCGATGCCGGCGTGAACCATGACATAATCGCCCGGCTCAAGATCGTCTAAGAGCTCGGCGGAAACCTCTCTGGTTGCGCCGGAAGCATCAATGTAAGCCATTCCGTTTTTAAGGCCGACTACTTTTCCTGATAATCCTACACACATGTTTTTATCCTCTCTTTTAAAAGTTTCTAATTCTATTATATCCAACTGCCTGCAGTCTGTTTTGATGCTGCAAGACAGTTTTTCCTTTATTTGTTGTTCGTTAGTGCATACATGCCATAAATTGCCTGACCGAGTGCAAGGCCTCCGTCGTTTGGCGGTGTCAGCGAATGACGGTAAACTTTAATGCCACTTTCTGAAAGCTCATCATCACAAAGCTTAAGGAGCAAAGAGTTCTGGAAACATCCGCCGGTAAGGGCGCAGGAAGTAATTCCTGTTTCCTTCGAAATCGTCCGCACCGTCTCACAGATCTGCTTTGCTAAAATATAGTGGAAACCGTAGGCGAGCAGATTAGAAGCTGTTCCCTTTATGGTTTCATCCACCATATGCTTTACGAGCCTATCGGTCGCCATAAGATATCTTCCATCTTCTGCTTTTTTCAGTACTAAAAACTCGGACAGATCAAAACCTTCTCCCATCAGCTCTTCGTATTTCGGAAGCTTTGCATATTGTTCTGCAAATGCATCCGCTGCAAACTGGAGGGAGGTGGATGCCTCTCCTTCAAAGGTGGAGGTCTTTTTAATATTTAAGATGGCACTGACTGCGTCAAAGAGACGTCCGCAGCTTGTGGACGTAATTGTATTGATATTTGCCACTGCCATGTTTTTGATAATTTTAAAAATCGTCTTGCTGCAAAGATCAAGTTTTTCAATGGTTTCTTCATCTTCCGGACCGTAGAGGCTTTTGATCATGGATGCAGCAATACGGAAGCCTTCTTTGGATGCGATGTCGCCGCCTACATGGGCAAACGGCATGATGCTTGCAGCCCTTGTAAAACCGCTGTAATCAGAGACAAGGAATTCGCCGCCCCAGATCGTCTCGTCCGTTCCATATCCGGTGCCATCAAAGGAAACGCCGATCACTTTTTCACCTGCGGGAACATCGTTTTCCGCCATACAGGAAAGAACGTGGGCATAGTGATGCTGGATCTTAACGAGCGGAAGGTTTTGCTCTTCTGCAACGACCGTTGTGTTGTACTTTGGATGCAGGTCGCAGACTACAAGGGAAGGCTTCGCCTCTAATAATTCTTCCATGCGCGTGATGGATTCGCGAAGAGCATTTACCGTCCTGATATCTTCCATGTCTCCGACGTACGGCGACTGGTAGAGCAGACTGTCTTTTGCAATGCAGAAGGTGTTCTTAAGTTCTCCGCCGACTGCAAGCACATGACCTTTTAACGGCTCGCTCATCATAACAGGGAGCGGGGCATAGCCTCTTGAGCGGCGGATCATATA
>CAMODY010000158.1 GCA_946611595.1 uncultured Clostridia bacterium
CCAACGCCGATCAGGGCATAAAGGCCGCCCATAAGAAGGCCGGTAATAATTGCCTGTAACATTTAAGCTTCCCCTCCTTCCTCTTCTGTCTGTTCCACGCCGAAATAAACTTCAGCGATCTTTTCCTCACTGAGTGACTTGCTTGGACCTTCCATTACGACCTGTCCGTGTACGATCACGTAGGAATAATCCGAATTCCTGAGCGCCCTCTTTGTTTCCTGCTCAACCAGAAGGAAGCTGACGCCGCTCTCGTTGATCGTATGGAGAGATGCGTAGATATCCTTGATCATGATCGGTGCAAGACCTAAAGAGATCTCATCGCAGATGATCAGTTCAGGGCTTGCCATCATCGCTCTTGCGATTGCAAGCATCTGCCTCTGGCCACCGGAAAGGAAGGTAGCCAACTGTTTTTCTTTTTCTTTGAGCACCGGGAAAGTTTTATAAACAAGAGCCTTGCTTTCTTCGCGCCTTGCCTTTGCATGCTTCGGATACGCTCCTAAAAGAAGGTTTTCATAAACGGTCATGTCCTCGAAGATGTGGCTGCCTTCCGGAGTCATCGTGATCCCCATCTGCGCGATCTTATTTGTTGCTTTTCCGGTGATATCTTCGCCCTTCCATTTTACGGTTCCATTCTTCGGCTTATTGAGCCCCATAATGGCCTGAAGAAGGGTGGATTTTCCGACACCGTTTGCGCCGATCAGCGCAACCATGTCGCCTTTATAGACTTCGATATTAATATTTTTTATAGCCTGAAGGTCGCCGTAGAAGACGTCCAGTCCGGTGACTTCAAGCAATTTTTCTCTATCACTCATCTTCATCAGCTCCCATATATACTTCGTTAACAATACTGGAATTCATAACTTCCATCGGCGGTGCCGTCAGCAGATCGCGGCCGTTCGCCATCAGCATAACGCGGTCCGTTCCGTCAACTAAGGTTTGGATAATATGCTCGATCCAGATGATGCTGACGCCTCTATCCTTGATTGCTTTTACAATGCCAAGGATCTCTGCAACTTCCGCATTTGTAAGTCCGCCTGCAACCTCATCTAAAAGAAGAAGTTTCGGATCGGATGCCAGAGCGGCACCGATCTCTAATCTTTTTCTGTTGATCAGACTCAGTTTTCCTGCAGGTTCATTTGCACGATCTGCAAGTTTGACCAGTTTTAAGATCTCTACAGCTTTTCCGGCCGCTTCTTTTTCAGAGACCAGTTGTCCGTAAACAACGCTGGCCAGTATATTTTCATAAACAGACATATGCTCAAAAGATCTCGGAACCTGGAAGGTCCTTCCGATGCCTTTTGCTGTCCGCTCCGTGATTTTCGTTTTCTGGATATCCTCCCCTAAAAAAATCACCTCTCCGTGATCGGCTTTTAAAATTCCTGAAATGATATTTAAAAGCACGGTCTTTCCGGCCCCGTTCGGGCCCATGATTCCAAGAACCTCTCCTTCGCCCACTTCGAAGTTGATCGATTCAAGAACCACGTTACCGCCAAAGGAAATGCCTAAATCTTTCACTTTTAAAACAGTGTCCAATTTATTACCTCCTTTTCTGCAATGTTTTAACCAAAAATTCTTTTCTCTTAATTTTTGTGGATATGCCGACCGATGAAGCCGGCATATCCACGATATGATTTAAATATTGTTGATACAGTGATCAGCTGCGCTGATTATTTCCACTGCATTTCAACCTGCGGCACCATGATGCCTTCAGCTGCCGGAACAGAGCTGCAGCTGGTTACAACTTTGTGGAGTCCCCATTTCTCATCCGGAACCCACTGTCCGAATGTGATCGGGGTCTCGAATACATGCTCTTCATCACAGCTAAGTGTTCCATAGATGCAGTCAAATCCCTGAATCTCTTCAAGAGCTGCAACGATGTCTTCGCTGCTTGTGGACTTCGTTGTCTTAAGAGCCTGGTCGATCAGATCAAAGAATACATAGTCCCATCCGATTGTTACGTCCGGAGCTTCGCCTACATTCTCTTCGAAGTCTGCAGAAAGTTCTTCAGCAGTCTTTCCAAGAAGGGAAGATGTGAACGGATACTCACGTGTCCACTGAGTCTCGATGCAGGTGTAGGTACCTGTGCACTCGCCTGCTGCGTTGGTCAATGTCAGAACGTCAGATGAGAAGTGCATACCTTTGGAAAGGATGACGAACTTCGGCTGATATCCTAAAGAGTCAACGTTTGCCCAAAGGCCGGACAGCTGATATCCAAGAAGGGAAGCTAACATGATGTCAGCGCCTGCGGCCTGGATCTTCTGTACGATTGCGGTAAAGTCTGTAGCGCCTTCCTGTGCAAGCTCGCTTGCGTCAGGGTTAACGATTTCATAGCCATACTCTTCAGCTTTTGCTTTTACAAGGTCAAGCATTCCAACGCCGTCCATGGAAGAGTCAAGTACGAGACCGATCTTCTTGTTGGTGTTCATTTTCTCGAATGCTTCGAAGTATTCTGTAACCTGTTTCTCATATCTCATAGCGCAAGCAAAGGAATAATCATAAGGACCTGCTGCTGTCCAGGAGATATCCGGACCACCGTCAACGATGCAAGGAACTTTTAATTTCTCTGCTGCTTCGGAAACCGGGTTCATGGTATCCGGAGTCCACTCACCAAGAAGGATGTCGCATCCGTCGCTCTGTACCAGTTTGGTAGCAACTTCTGCTGCCTTTACAGGGTCAGACTCGGAGTCACCTTTTACGATCTCGATGGTGTAGTGTTTTCCGCCGATGTCGTATCCGGTCTCATTCATTTTTGCTTCAACATTTTTGATTGTGTTGTCCATACCAACACTGAAGTGAGACAGAGGTCCTGTAACCGGGCTTACGTAGCCGATCTTGATGACTCCATCATCACCAGCAGCTGCACCACTGCCAGCCGGAGTAGATCCGCCGCCAGAGCCGCCGCAGCCTGCGAGCAATGCTGTTGCGAAAACAAGCGCGAGCATTAATGCTGCAAATTTTTTCATCTTTTTCATAGTTTCTCCTCCTGTGTTTCAATACCTTTAACTCCGTGCAGTTTGATCTTATTCCCCGCAGGAATAACTCCTTACTACTTATCCCGCAGAAGACCTGCCTGCACAAACCTTTAAGTACTTCAGGGAATGGATTATTTTGCACTTTTTAGTAAAAACAAACGAATCATTCCCTGTGTGATTACATTTTATGGCAGTATTGACGTATTTAAAAACGAGAAGTCGTTATGAGTTCATTCCTCTGAGGAATGAACATGTCGAGCAGTAATCAGGACAGAAAAAAGCGGCTGTAGCTTATGGCAGAAAACGATAGCCGGAGTTGCGAAGCAATCTCCGAGCGTGTTTTCGCTATAAGCTACAGCCGCTTTTGCTAACTGTTATATGTTTATATGTTTAGTTCTCTTTGTTATAAACTCTGGTCAGGTATTTATCCGACTGATAAATTGCTGCGACCGGGTTGTGTGCAAGAACACGGTCTTTGGAAACGAGCGTTGTTACCAATGCATCTGAATATTTATAGAACATGCTGTCATGACCAACACAAAGTCCCATTAAAACATTGAGGTCTGTTCCGGCTGCATTTAATAGTTTTGCCTGAAGGATCGGATTGCACATGTTTTCTCCGACGACTTCACA
>CAMODY010000159.1 GCA_946611595.1 uncultured Clostridia bacterium
AAACTTGAGGAGATCGTAAACCGTAAGAAAGAAATGATGCTGACAGATGTCATGGCAACAGATGTTCTGACAGGTCAGATGGACGGCGTCTCCAAAGAGTGGGACATCAACGGCGAGAAAGTAACCTTAGGTGTTAAGAAAAACTAATCCGGAAGTCATTGTAATTCTAAATTCCGGGAAGCTATATTAAAAAATGATTTAGATCTGTCCGGTTATACGGACAGGTCTAAATTTTTAAACAAGCGAAATGCTCTCTGTAATCTATTTGATCATTGCAATCATAAGCAGTGCCTGTATGGCGATCGTCCTGAAGATCTTTCGGAAACAGGAAGGAAATCGCTATGGCATTATCCTCGGCAATTATCTCACTTGTGTGATCATTGCTTTTATCCTGATACCTAAGAATCGCGGGATGATTCAAATCAATGGAAGTACGTGGATCTGCGGAATTGCTGCAGGTGTGTTGTTTGTTGCAGGACTTGTGGGAATGCAGAGCAGTGTACGGAAAAACGGAGCAATCCTAACTTCAGCATTTTCTAGGCTTGGGCTCATCGTCCCCTTGCTGGTCAGCATTTTATTTTTTGCAGAACCTTTGCGCCTGATCCTGCTTCTGGGAATCCTGCTTGTCTTTGCGGCGTTCATTCTGATCAGCTTTGATTCAAACGGATCTTTTGGAGGAGAGGATGGACGCATCCATCCGAGCGTTCTACTTCTGGTACTGCTTTTTTGCGGAGGCGGGGATGCCATGGCAAAGGTGTTTGACGAGCTAGGACAGAAAGGATTCGACAGTGTTTATATGCTGATCCTTTTTGCGACGGCAGCAGTTTTGACGTTCGTTCTTTTGCTTATTGAAAAACAAAGAAGCGGCAAGAAGCTTATCTGGAAAGAGTTTGCAGCCGGAGTATTTGTCGGGATTCCGAATTATTTTTCTTCAGCGTTCTTGCTGAAAGCTTTAACCGGTCTGTCGCCGCTCGTTGTTTATCCGGTTTTCTCTGCCGGTACGCTATTGCTTGTTACGCTGATCGCAGTACTGTTCTTTAAAGAACGGCCTGGTGTAAAGACCTGGATCGGGCTTGGCCTGATCGCGGCTGCGCTTGTTTTATTGAATCTTTGACGAAAACATAAATGGAGGATGATATGATTCCAATCATAGACATGCATTGTGACACGATTTCTACAATATGGGAAAACAAGGTGCAAGGGAAAGAACTACACCTGGATGATAATTGCCTGAGTGTAGATCTGAATAAACTGAAGAAGGGCGGATATCTCTGCCAGAACTTTGCGCTTTATACAAACATGGAACAGGTGGTCAGGGATGAGGAGACGGCTTTTGATCATGCGATGATGCTGTCCGATCTAATGGATGCAGAGATGGAGGCAAATCAAAGTCTTATAAGACCGGCGCTTAGCGGAAGGGAAATCGAGGAGAACTTCAAAAACGGCTATCTTTCCGGCTTAAAGACGATCGAAGAAGGAGCCGCTTATCAGGGAAGTGTTGAGCGACTGAAACTCTTTTATGAGAGAGGTGTTCGTATGTCCACCCTTACGTGGAACTATGAAAATGAGCTTGGCTTTCCAAATCGTTTTGAAAAAGATCCGGAAGATCCGGAAAATTATGAAAAATTCCGCATCAGCTGCGATACGGAAAACGGTCTGAAGCCGGCAGGCTTTGAAATGGTCGAAGCGATGGAGAAGCTTGGCGTGATCATAGATATTTCTCATCTGAATGACGCAGGAATTTTTGATGTGTTCCGTACAGTGAAAAAGGGAACGCCTGTTGTTGCCAGTCATTCGAATGCACGCTCGGTCACGATGCATCCGAGAAATCTGAGCGATGAGATGATTCTTAAGATCGCAGAAAGCGGCGGCGTTTTAGGAATCAATTTTGCTTATGATTTTATTTCTGATAAAGAGGATGAAGGAAAACTTACGAAGATAGAGCACATGCTGGAGCATATGAAATACATCAAAAACCTTGCGGGAATTGAAGTCCTTGGACTTGGTTCAGATTTTGACGGTATCGGAAATAAGGTGGAGGTAGGAGATGCTTCCGGTATGCAGCGGATTGCAGATGCAATGAGCCACGCCGGTTTTTCCGCGGACGAAATTGAAAAAGTGTTTTATAAAAACGTGCTGCGTGTTTATAAAACAGTCCTGGGATAAGGAAAAATAAAAAGATAAAAAATAAAAGCCCGTTCGTTTCTTTTTTCTCACGAACGGGCTTTTAGTGAATTTCCAAAAGTCTCACTATATAACCTCTCTTTCTATTGAATCCCTTTTGAAGTTTACTTTCCCATCGGACCGTACCTCTTCTTTTATTTTCGCAGATTCCTTTGATTTAGATTTTCTTCTTTTAGCTTTAGTTTGCTATTTAAGGATTAAGTTCCTTCTGCTATTTTCTGAATCATTTCCTCTGCTGTCTATGCCTGTATTGTACAAGTGTAAATACAATCCGTCAATTGATGGAAAAGTAGATATTTTACGTTTGAATTTATACAATATGCACAGAAGATATTAAAATGCGTTAAAAAATATGTATATTTCTTACAAAAATATTACAGAATTATTTTTTGAGATTGGATTTGTACTTTAAACAACGGACAAGTTGACGAAGTGCATTCTTAGATTCGTTATCCAGGCTGTCAAGACTGATCGTTTCTTCATTTTTCAGGCCGAGAATGAAATCGCTTGATACGTTGAAGAGCTTGGCTAAATTATAGATAGACATAAAGCCCGGCAGATTAGCCCCAGTTTCCCATCCGTTAACAGTTGCTCTGCTCGTTGAAAGCAGCTTCGCTAATTGAAGCTGACTGAGGTTTGCTGATTCTCTTAAATATTTAATGCGATCTCCTGCTGTAGTCATTTTTGTGTCCTTCCTGTTGTCAATTCTAAAGCAAGGAAAATGATAAGTAATTAGCAGGAAGTGTATGAAAAAGTTTACATTACTGACGTAAAATCTTTCGGTCGAAAAATGCTATTCAAGTCATACATAGAAAATACGTATAATTGAATCGGCTGGAGCGGGCAGAAAGGGAGGATATCCGTGGTAAATCTTGTTTTCTGCCTCAGCAAAGGAAGGTACCAATGGATTGAGGATGAATTCGGCTCTAAGTCACTTACGCGTCTTGTGCGCTTCGAAGACTCTGTCCGTTTTCTGGAATCTTATCTGTCACATGTGTCAAACAATAAGGGTTTAGGAACAAATATTAAACTGCTTATAAAGTACAAGGGGGAGACACATCTGATAGATATCCATAAGATCTCTTATATTGAAATCACTAAGAGAATTATTGAGATTCATGTTTCGGAAGGCGGAAGTGAAGTGTATAAGGCGTACGCATCACTTTCTGTACTTGAGAAAATTCTTGCAAGACTTGGGTTCATTCGGATCAGCAGGTTCTATGTAGTTGCGATTGACTTCATACGAAAGATCTGCGGAGCACAGATTGAACTGAGTATTGGAAAGGCACTGCCGATCGGCCGGCCTTACAAAAAGAAATTGCTTGCTGTCGTTTATGGCGAGCCGAATGCTGCTGTAAAGTAATTTGAGTTGAGGCCCGCTTCAGCTG
>CAMODY010000160.1 GCA_946611595.1 uncultured Clostridia bacterium
ACGTCAAATCCTTGGGTGATTAACGAGGACGAGACTACCGGCTGGGCCACCGAAGAAGCACGAACTGCGTTCAATAAAGCAACGGAAGGATTGACCGGTGCAGGCTATGAAATCGTAGCCCAGCTCGGACAGCAGGTCGTTGCCGGAACGAATTATATTTTCCTTTGCAAAGAGACATTAGTAACGGCAGAACCTGTTACCAAATTAAGCTTTGTAACCGTTTACGCAGATCTACAGGGAAATGCGGAGATTAAACACATAGAAGAGCTGGACCTTGAAATGTTCTGCGGCGGTGAGAACCCTGCAAGTCCTGAAGAGTTTAAGCAACTCCTTGGTGGATGGTCACTCCCATCTGGTTTCCAGGCAGTCAACCTTCCAGCGGAAGTTGCTACAGTTTATGATAAAGTGCTTGGAGATGAAGCAGGATACTATCCAATGGCATATCTCGCTAAACAGGATGCAGATAAAGCTAATTACGCGGTACTCTGCTTTGACGAGAGCGCGCCGTGCCTGGTATATCTGCACGAGCCTGCAAGCGGAGAACCTGAACTGATCAGTATTTATCGCATCAACGTTGCCGAATTCGTAGGACAGTAAAATCAACGAACAATACCTCTCAGCAGAATATCGCCTGATATAAATCAATCTGCAAGGCCCGGATCAATCCGGGCCTTTTCTTGTCTTTTCCTCTTGCACAGATATACGTTTCAAACCGCTCCGAACCCCCTTGCAAGTTTCCATGAAAAGCGGTATATTGTTGCCTTGGGCGCTCCTATTTCGGAGCGGAAAGGATAATAGTTTTTATGGCTGCTGCTGAGAACAAAATTAAAACAAATGCAATGACAGAAGGCCCGATTTTAAAATCGCTCCTTCTTTTTTCTTTGCCTCTGATCGCGGGCAATATTCTCCAGCAGCTTTACAACACCGCAGACTCATTGATCGTTGGCCAGTTTGTTGGCGATGCGGCCTTAGCTTCCGTTGGAATGTCAGGCACGATCGCCTTTTTCCTGATGGCTTTCATGTGGGGCGCTAGCACCGGATCCGGTGTTATCATCGCCCGCTACTATGGCGCAAAAGATCACTACACGCTCGGAAAGGCCGTTCATACGACAATGATCCTTGCGGTGATCATCGGCGCAGCGGTTTCCATAATCGGTATCTTTGTTGCTCGTCCTTTTTTAATGGTCTTAAACTGCCCAGAAGATATGCTTGATACAGCAACGCTTTATCTCAGGCTGTTCTTTGCCGGCATGATCTTTAACGCTATTTACAACATGGCTGCAGGCATCTTAAACGCTGTCGGAAACTCCAAGCGCACTCTGCTCTATCTTGGAATTTCCTCAATTACCAATATCGTTTTAGACCTGTTCTTTATTGCAGTATTAAAATGGGGCGTTGCAGGTGCCGCGATTGCGACAGACATCAGCCAGCTGATTTCTGCTGCTTTGATCGTGATTCATTTAATGCGATGCGGACAGCCATACGGCCTTAAGATCAGACAGCTAAAACTCGATCCGCTCGCTGCAAAGCAGATTATCCGGACCGGTTTTCCTACAGCAATCCAGAATGCGGTTCTTTCCTTTTCGAACCTGCTGATCCAGTCGGGCGTTAACTCCTATGGAACGCTTGCTGTTGCAGGCTTCACTGCGTATCTGAAAGTTGACGGTTTTAATATTCTTCCGGTTATGAGCTTCTCTCTTGCTGCAACAACATTTGTTGGTCAGAACATGGGTGCCGGAAAAATTGACCGCGTAAAAAAAGGAACACGGACCGTCATGCTGATGAGTATCTGTTATACAGTGGCCATCAGCATTCTCATGATCCTGTTCCGTTATCCGATTTTAAGTATCTTTTCTGAAAGTGAGCAAGTCCTTGAATACGGCATTCAGTGTATGTGGGCACTTGCGCCGTTCTATTCTCTGCTTGCTGTTATCCATTCGCTTGCAGGAGCAGTTCGCGGCTCCGGTCACACAGTTCCGCCGATGGTTGTCATTTTAATCAGCCTCTGCCTCTACCGCGTTGCTTGGATGGAGATTGCAGCCCCGCTGTTTAACAGCATCGTTGGTGTTTACATGACCTATCCGACTTCCTTCTTTGTCGGCGCGACACTGATGGTGATCTACACACTCAGAGGCAAGTGGCTAATTCCAAAGACTTACGGAGAAACCCGCGAAGAGCGAATTACAAAGTAAGGAATCCCGGCAGAAGTTCCTTTGCGTTTTCATAGCCTTTTTTATACAGCTTTTCAATCGCCTCAGGATCTCTCTTTAAAGTTGACATGCCTTCCAGATTATCCGGCGCAAGGATTAAGACCTTGCCCTCTTTTTCCAGCGCCTTGGCTTTTTCGACCTGTTCATTATAACGAAGGTAACGGTTTTTCAGTGCCTCGGATGCTTTTGGATATTTCCGCTTGATTAAAGCCGCAAATGTCGGGTCATGTCCCGGCTCACGCGGAACGTCTTTCGGTTTCGTTAAGATCAAAACGACTTTGTCGCAGCCTTCCTGAAATGCTTTTTCCACAGGAACCGGATCACTCAATGCTCCATCGAAGCAGGCAATCCCACTTGTCACATAAGGTTTGCAGACAAACGGAATTGCGGATGACGATTTCATCATATCGTAGCGATTCAGCGAAGCATCAGCCTTCGTAAAATAGACTGCTTCCGCTGTTTCCGCATTTGTCGCCACAACAAAAAGTTCTGCAGGATTATCTACCATTGCATGATAATCAAAAGGGTTTTCTCCATCTGTATTGCTCAGCACGGAATATACATAATTCAGATCCAGGAAGCCTTTTCCTTTCAGGAAATTCCCCAATCCCATATACTCCTTACGGAATGGATATTCATTATAAAACGGGATGTTTCTTTTTTTCTGCCCGGCCATATAGGCAGAAACATTCGCACTGCCGGCCGACACTCCGATACACAAATCAAAATGGATCCCCGCGTCCATGCAGTAATCAAAGATTCCCCATCCATATATGTCTCTAAGGCCACCGCCTACGTCAACAACTCCGATTTTCATTTTATTCTCCTCTTGAACTTCTTTGCTTGATTATAACACTCGTTAAAAAAATGTGCCTGAAAAATGGCTCTTCCATCTTTCAGGCACGCCTATTGAATTGTTTAAGTCTAGTTCTTAAAACTATGGATCGGTGCAGGGATCCGACCTGTCCTGTTAATGAAGTCGCTGCAGTCGAAACGGTTGACCGGCATGATCGGGGCTCTTCCTAATAGTCCACCAAACTCAACCATCTCGCCTTCTTTCTTTCCAAAGACCGGAATGATTCTGACTGCTGTTGTCTTCTGGTTGATCATTCCGATTGCTGCCTCGTCTGCAATAATGCCGGAGATCGTCGTTGCTTTTACGTCGCCCGGAATTGCAATCATGTCAAGACCAACAGAGCAGACACAAGTCATTGCTTCGAGTTTTTCCAATGTCAGTGAGCCTCTCTGTACAGCATCGATCATACCCTGGTCTTCGCTGACCGGAATGAATGCACCGCTTAAGCCGCCGACATAAGA
>CAMODY010000161.1 GCA_946611595.1 uncultured Clostridia bacterium
ATACAGTTACCGCACGTTTGATTGCGGCATTATGTTTGGAATGACAACAGAGGATATCCGGAAGTTTTTCCAGATGATGATTGAGAAAAAGGGAAGGTTTGCGGATGTGGCTGAAGAATGCCTGCGTCATCAAAAAGATACCGATTAACGAACAGCATGCTTGCCGGCCTGATGGTGATCTATCCGATCAGTATGCTTGTGACGGCCTCGGTCCTGTGGATGATCTATTTCTTCAGCCGCAGGAAGCTGTACAGGATGGAGCCCATTGAGTAGCTGTAAACGCTGCTGTTAAGTGGTTCGGGGACAGGCGTTCGTCTGCAAATTTTAACAATAAACCGGGAGTATGTCACGATTCCGGCATATTCATATTGCCAAAACCTTTTTTTAAAAAGAGATCTACATTACATTTCCGACGATCCCATTCACTGTCAGATAAGTCTATATGCCGCTTACAGATCGACATACAGCCCATGATCTGATAATACAGCAGGTCTTCCAGCAAATCCTCTTCCAGGTTGGTCTTTTCTTTCATGACGGATATAAAGCCATATTTAAGGGAAGATACTATGCGCGAAACAGCATAGGTATACAGCTGATCTGAAAAGAAGAGCGGCTGATATTTTTTGTATTTTCTGAGAAAACCGCACAGAGGAAGGCCGTCGTTGCTGTTATCCTCCGGATGGCAAAGTGTCTGCAGAGGGATATTTCCGATTTGTTCAAGTGCATCATCAAAAAGCAGATCAATGATTTCGCGGATATTCTTAAAATGAGCGTAGAATGTTCCGCGGCTGATCCCTGCCTGCCTGCAGATGTCCGTTATGGATATATCCATATAATTTTTCTTTTTCAGGAGGACCAGGAGAGCATCTTTGATGATTTCCTGAGAAAAAGCTGCGCGTGAGGATCCTTGTTTTGATGAGTCTGCCATTCTGTAACCTCTTGCAGAAGTTCATAATAATATGCAAAGGGAATAAAGCAAAATTCCCGTCATTATTATACATAAGTCGCAGAGAAAACAACAGGGGATTATGTGAAAATCAACAAAAAATCAAAAGATGTATAGTTGATAGTTAGACAACTTGTATTGTCTGAAGGATCGATGGTATCTTCAATTTGAAGCATACAGAAAAGCGCTTATGATTGGAGGTTGATTTCTATGAGTGAGATGCATTACACCCTTGGATCGGATCAGGGTCTGGCCTGGAAACAGACCAACTGTTTCCCGCCCGGAGGATATGGCTATTTTGAGCCGGGTATCTATGCGACGGATTCAGCGGAATGCGCTGCATATAATGTAGTTAAATCTTTTTATCAGATATATCCGGAAGTATGGAATATTGACTATGTTGCAAAGAAAACCGGATTGAAAAAGCCGGATATAGCGAAACGCCTGAAGAGAATGTATGACGAGCATCTTATTATGTTTGTCATGAATCCCAATGTCGGCGTTTACGGCTGGGGGCTTTATTACTGGATCGTCAAGCTTAAAGAAGGAACAGATCCAAAAGTTAAAGAAGAATTTATCAAATGGTATCAGAATAAAGATGATATCTGCACCGGTTACCTGACGGAAGGCGATTTCGACTTCTTCAACGGCGACCATATGCGTGTTCTCGACAATCTTCTTTCGGATGTTATTGGACCGTGGAGGAATCATCCTGCGGTTGATCATGTGCATCTGTGCCCAATCAGGGGCGATGTGAGAGAGTCCATGGTAAACCAGTGGCACGTTCCGGAAGATAAATACAGGAACTTTGTCTTCAGCGATGAACTTCTTAAGAAATTCCTGAAAGCGCAGAAGAAGATCGATAAGGACGATTTCGCGATCATTGAAGCGCTTAACAACACGAAGTCGATCGCTGACATGTTCAATTTTAAAAAGCTTGAAGAACTCTCCGGTCTCGATGGGGAGCAGATGAAGAAGGACATCATTGAAGTCGTTGACAAGAGAAAGCTCATGATCCTGCAGATCTATATTAACTACAGGGCTCTTGGACTGTCTTTGCAGATGTATCTCGTTCGTATGTTCCAGAATGTACCGAGTTACAGAAAACAGGAAATTGTAAGCGAATTCATGGATATGCCGGAATTTGTTGACATTTTCCAGTTCGGTGATTCTTTCTACGACTGCCTGCTGAGCTGCTATGCAGAGATCAACGACATAGATGCCATCCGCACAAAGCTGGAAAACTATGCGGAAATTGAGGAAGTCTGGGTCGCTAATTCCAAGAGACAGTTCAGACGTTGGACAGCGAGGCTGGATGACGAAAACGGATATTGGGAAGAGTGTGTGATGACGGATGATTTCCTTCAGGATTGGACAGACCCGAATTCTGTAAGGTGCCCGTTCTGTAAAGAAGCTGAGGAGGGGAAATAAATGAAAGTAGAACATCCGCGGGAGTATGTTATCAATAATCTTCAGTACGCACTCAATCCGAAATCGATCGCTGTTGTAGGCGGAAGCCGTTATTCTACAAAAGTCGGTTATAAAGTTATCGACGGTCTTCAGACATGGGGATACCAGGGCAAGATTTACCCGGTGAATCCGAGAGCTGATCTGGTTGCCGGCCGCAAGGCTTATAAGACGGTAAAAGACATACCGGACGAAGTTGACCTTGCATTTCTCGCGGTTCCGGCGCATATCGTCAAATCGGTTTTGGAAGACTGTGTTGCAAAAAAGGTAAAGATTGTCGTTATCGCAACTTCTGCCTTCAAAGAGATCGGCCGCGGCAAGCTTCAGGATGAATTGACGCAATACTGCCGTGATAATAAGCTTCCTCTGATCGGGCCGAACCTGGTCGGCATGGGCAGCCCGTATCTGAATTTCAACTGCGGCTTTATTCCGTATCTCCCGATCAAGGGACCGGTCGCGATGATCTCTCAGTCCGGCGCGAACCTGCTTGCCGCACTCGGAACATCTCAGAAGGATCATTTCGGCATGAGCTTCTTCGTTGGCCTGGGTAACAAGGCAGACGTAGACTTCTGTGAATTCGTAGCTTATGCCGGAAGAGATGAGAACAGCAAGTGCCTGGCCATTTATATCGAAGGCCTTGACTGCCCGGAGGCTTTCATCGAAGCCTGCCAGAGCGTCGACAAACCTATTGTGACCATCAAGGTCGGCGGCTCAAAAATCGGAGAAAAGGCTGCATTTGCCCATACGGCATCTGAAAATGCCGGAACCAATGACGCCATGTACGATGAGATCTTTGAAAAAGCAGGCGCGATCCGCGCGACAACATGGCAGGAGTTCCTGGATGTGTCCATGGCGCTTGGTATGCAGCCGGCACCGAAGGGCGACAATATCGTCATGATCACCAATGGCGGTGGTTCCGGTCTGTTAAGCTGCGATCATTTCGAGAGAGTTGGTATGCCGATGCATG
>CAMODY010000162.1 GCA_946611595.1 uncultured Clostridia bacterium
TCGCGCGTCAGGCAAAGGTCCGCGGAACGGATGAGCAGTTCGCCGTTGTATTTGCCGCTATGGGTATCACCTTCGAGGAAGCAAACTTCTTCACCAGATCCTTTACGGAGACAGGTGCTATCGACAGAACGGTTATGTTCGTAAACCTTGCAAATGACCCGGCTGTTGAGCGTCTTGCAACTCCGAAGATGGCTTTGACCGCAGCTGAGTATCTTGCATTCGAAAAGAACATGCACGTACTGGTTATCTTAACCGATATCACAAACTACGCAGACTCCCTGCGTGAGGTCAGTGCCGCACAGAAAGAGGTTCCGGGACGTCGTGGATATCCTGGATACATGTACACCGACCTTGCAACCATGTATGAGAGAGCTGGACGTCAGGAAGGCAAGACCGGATCCATCACAATGATCCCGATCTTAACCATGCCGGAAGATGACAAGACTCACCCGATCCCTGACCTTACCGGATATATCACAGAGGGCCAGATCATCTTAAGCCGTGAGCTTTTCCGTCAGGGAATCCAGCCGCCGATCGACGTTCTTCCGTCCCTGTCTCGTCTGAAAGATAAGGGTATCGGCGAAGGAAAGACCCGTGCTGACCATGCCAATACCATGAACCAGCTGTTTGCAGCATATGCTCGTGGTAAAGAAGCAAAAGAACTTATGGTCGTACTTGGTGAGGCAGCTCTTACAGAAATGGATAAGCTGTATGCGAAGTTTGCGGATGAGTTTGAAAAACGTTATGTATCCCAGGGATTCAATACAAACCGTGACATCGAAGAGACCTTGGATCTCGGCTGGGAGCTCTTAAGAATCCTGCCGCGTACTGAGTTGAAGCGTATCAAGGACGAATTCTTAGATAAGTATTACGAGGCATAAATATGGCTACAAAGAAGCAGGTAAACCCGACTCGTATGGAGCTGACCAAGCTTAAGAAAAAGCTTGCGACAGCGATTCGGGGACACAAGTTATTAAAAGATAAACGAGATGAGCTGATGCGTCAGTTCTTAGATCTTGTGCGTGAGAATAAGGCGTTAAGAGAGCGCGTAGAAGAAGGCATTGCCCGTGCGAATAAAGACTTCGTCCTGGCAAGAGCCGGCATGGAAGATGAAGAGATCAATGCCGCTTTCATGGCTCCGCGTCAGAGCGTTTCCTTAGAAGCAAGATTTAAGAATGTCATGAGCGTTGACGTTCCGGTATTTGAATACCGCACAAAGACGGCTGATGAGAACGACATCTTCTCTTATGGTTATGCGTTTACATCAAGTGATCTTGACGGTGCTGTTGCATCTCTTTCCACCGTTCTTCAGGATATGCTGAAGCTTGCGGAAGTTGAAAAGAGCTGCCAGCTCATGGCTTCCGAGATTGAAAAGACACGCCGCCGCGTTAACGCGCTTGAGCATGTTATGATCCCGGATACCCAGGAACAGATCAAATACATTCAGATGAAGCTGGATGAGAATGAACGAAGCACGCAGATCCGTCTGATGAAAGTTAAGGATATGATGCTTGAAGAGACGCATCACTATAAAGAAAAAATGGCTGAAAAACTGAAGGATATTCTGGCTGAGAATGCAACAGAGCCGGATGCCGGAATTGTCTGATCGTAAAAATTTTTAGCCGCTAAGTTTGAAATGGTTTTATGAGGCTGCCGCGCTAGGAAAGTGCGGCAGTTTTTTTGTGCAAAATTAATTCGAAAAATATTTTGCCACTTTTGTTATGCGTGTTTATAATAAAAATGAGTGTTAGAGTCAGGTACAGACAATTAGGGAGTAGAAAAATGTTTTGTCCAAATTGTGGTAACGAATTAAAAGATGGGGATATTTTCTGTATTCACTGCGGAAAGAAGGTGCCGCAGGCACCGCAGGGCGAGGCTTCAGTGGAGCAGGCTGGAGTTAAGCAGCCTGTTGCTGAGGAGACCGTAGTTCTTAATAGTGCAGCAATTCAGGCTGGAATGTCAGAATCGGCGGCTCAGCAAAAGCAGGCAGAGCCTCAGGACGTGCGGTTTGCTGCGCAGCAGATTCCGAATGAAGCACAGTATCAGCAGTCGAATCAAGCGGATTATCAAAGACAGGATCATTCGAGAAACTTCAGGGATTTCAGCAATGAGTATCAAGAGTATCCGAATGATGAATATGATGAGCCGAAGGAAAAGAAAAAGACGCTTGCAATTGTTTTAATTGCTGTTGGTGCAGTCGTTTTAGTTGCCGCTTTACTTGCAGTCTTTTTCTTTGTAGTGAAGCCACGGTTGGATGCGCGCAGGCAGGCGGAAGAGACAACAACGGAACAGACGACCACTGAGACAACGACTCCTCCGGAGACTACAACGCAGGAGACAACGACTGCTGTAACTTATCCAAGGACTATGTATACGACAGCGCATGACGGGCTTTTGTTAAGGGAAGGACCGGGCAAGCAGTATACGGCGATCTATCTGATCAATTATGGAACGGCGATCACTGTCGAAAAGGTAGAAAACAACTGGGCTTACACAACAGTTGCAGGGCTTTCCGGCTGGTGCTCCTGTGATTACCTGACAGATAAATCTTCAGAGGTTCAGCAGGAGACGACGACTTCCGGAGCAATCAATCCAAACCAATTGGTAGAGCCGCAAAACAGAGTGGAATATGGCTATCACGGAACCGTAAATACAAAAGATGGTCTGATGTTCCGCTATGGACCGGGACAGGAATATAATGCAATTGATGTCATCCCATATGGAACAGAGGTTGCGGAAGAGGGCTGGTCCGGAGACTGGATCTATATCCAATATAAGGGACGCTACGGATGGGTTAATTCCACTTACATCACCGCTTCAGGCGGAATGGCAAAACCGGCGATCTATCTGTATCCGGAAGAACGCCTGGATGTTTCCGTTGATGTAAAACTGAAGGAAGGAAACTTCACGATCACAGCACCTGAGTATGATCACGGATGGAAAGTTACCGCATACCCGGATGGAACGATCGTCGATAAGGCAAGCGGAAAGACTTACGATTATATTTACTGGGAGTCTGACAGCGAACCGGCATATGACTGGTCAGAAGGCTATGTGGTTGCGGGCTGCGACACCAAAGAATTCCTGCTTGAAGTTCTTCCAAAGATGGGACTGATCCCAGCAGAATATAACGAATTTATCAATTACTGGCAGCCGCGAATGCAGAAAAATGCGTTCAACCTGATCACCTTCCAGACAAGTTGCTATACCGATGCAGCTGAAATGACGATCAGCCCTGAGCCGGACAGCTTGCTGAGAATCTTTATGGCATATAAAGCAGTCGACGGACCTGTAGATGTAAAAGCTCCGGAGATCAAGCCGTTTGAGCGCAGAGGCTTTACGGTCGTTGAATGGGGCGGCGC
>CAMODY010000163.1 GCA_946611595.1 uncultured Clostridia bacterium
TATCCATGATCTCTTCTTCCGTCATGGCAAGCCCAAAATGCTCTTTTGTAAATTTCACGCCCTCTTCCAGTGTCATCTTATTCACAACATCGGTATAGCCCGCTTCCGGGACGACACCAACGCTGTCTAAAAATTCAATATCCAGATTTTTCCACATCGGCATGGAATCCAGGAGGGTTCCATCCACATCGAAAATTGCGCCTTTGATCATTAATGATTTCCTCTATCTTTTTCATCTTAAATTAAAGCCGGGAACGTTCTACTCATCCCCGTCCCGAAAATCTTCACCCTGCATGTCTTCATAATAAGTTTCCAGGAAGGAATGCTTCACACCCTTCGTCTTATATTCCGGGAATGTGTCCAGGCAGACCGCGTGAATGCTGTTAAAAATATTCTTTTCCAGATACGGATTCGTTTTTCTTAGTTCGCGGATCAGGAACTTGATCTCCTGCCGTTTTGAATCGCCGATCCCATCGCCACTGGCATCCCTGTTTTCCGTAAAGCGGCACGCGCACTGAAGGAATTCCAGTCCGTTATAATCGCGCCATGCAATAATATCGTCTTCGTGCACGCAATAAAGCGGACGGATCAGTTCCATTCCCTCAAAGTTTGTACTGTGAAGTTTCGGCATCATCGCCTGCAGCTGCGCACCGTAAAACATGCCCATGACCGTGGTCTCGATCACATCGCTGAAATGATGTCCCAATGCGATCTTGTTACAGCCAAGCTCTTTTGCCTTTGCATATAAATGGCCCCGTCGCATCCTTGCACAAAGATAGCAAGGCGAGTCATCCGTATTATTTGCCACATCAAAAATATTCGATTCGAAGATCGTGACCGGCACATGAAGCAGCGCCGCATTTTCCTCGATCTTTTTCCGGTTTCTCGGATTGTAGCCCGGGTCCATGACCAGATATTCCAGCTCGTACGGAACCTCGCTGAACCGCTGCAGCATCTGCAAAAGCTTCGCCATCAGCATGGAATCCTTGCCGCCGGAGATGCAGACCGCGATCTTATCGCCCGCCTGAATCAGTTCATAGCGTTTGATCGCCGCAACAAAAGGACCCCAGAGTTCTTTCCGGAATTTTTTATTGATGCTTCGCTCTACTAATTGGAATTTTTCCATTTCCCGTTTCATGCCGTATATCATAATCCAGGCAGGCGCATTCTTGCAAGTGCCGCCCCCTTGCTTTATGCGCTTCTTTTCTCTTCAGGCGCCTTTTTGATATGATGTTTTCTTCAATAAAAGGCAACAACGTTTTCTTCAATAAAAAGAAAGAAATCATTGACCGATGGTCTGTTATAAATTAAAATCATTCAATACGCTTTACCTCTTTACTGTGGCAAAATCAGGACATCCCTGACCCGGGCAGAAAGAGACTGATACGAATAAAGCATCACACTTAAATGAACAGATAGCAGATTGGAGAAACAGAAGATGAGTGACATGAATATTGTTTGCCTTGATATGGAAGGCGTTTTGACGCCGGAGATCTGGATTGCCTTCGCTGAAGCGACAGGAATCCCGGAGCTGAGAAGAACGACCCGTGATGAACCGGACTACGACAAGCTCATGAAGTACAGGATCGCGATTTTAAAAGAACACGGTCTTGGCCTCAAAGAGATCCAGGAGGTCATCTCCACGGTCGATCCGCTCGATGGCGCAAAGGAATTCCTGGACGAACTCCGCTCCCTCACTCAGGTGCTCATCTTAAGTGATACCTTCACCCAGTTTGCAGGACCGTTAATGAAAAAGCTCGGCATGCCGACCATCTTCTGCAACACCTTAGAGGTTGCAGAAAACGGCGAGATCACCGGCTACCACATGCGTATCGAAAAATCCAAACTTGCAACCGTTAAGGCACTGCAGTCGATCGGTTTCGAAACGATCGCAGCAGGGGACAGCTTCAACGATCTCGGAATGATCGAAGCCAGCAAGGCAGGATTCCTCTTCCGCAGCACCGAGCAGATCAAAAAGGACTATCCGCAGTATCCGGCATTCGAAGAGTTCGACGATTTTCTCGCCGCAATCAAAGCCGCTTTGTAAGTTTCTTGTTTCAGGCTTCGCAAAGCCGCATGCTTACAAGAAACCCACGATTTTGCAATAAAAAACAGGCTCATTCGAGCCTGTTTTATTGTATTTTTGAAGCTTTTCTTGTCTCCCATACTTCAAAGGGGCACACCAACAAGAAAACGCTATGCATTTCTTGTAAGCATGCGGCTTTGCCGGCGTCCAAACAAGAAAATAGGTATTTAGATAATCTCCATAGCGGCGGTCCAGCCTTCTCTTACGGAATCACCGATCTGGCGTGCTCTTACGCAATCGCCGATCTCCCAGCAAGGAACTTTGATCGCTTCTTTCAGCGCATCCGCATTGTGCGCGCGTCGTCCCATCGCATTTACAACCGTATCCGCATGAAGCGTGATCTCTTTTCCATCCTGCTCAGCTACGACAAAGTCTTTTCCGACTTTCGTAACCTTCGCATTCACTTCATACTTTCCGCCGTTCTTATCAATAAAGTCATGTACCGCAGTTCTGTAAAGACCTGTGGTCTCCGGCATCAGCGCACCCTTCATCTCCACGATCGTAACTTCTTTGCCGTGGTCGATATAATCTGCTGCCGCTTCACATCCTACCAGGCCGCCGCCTAATACGATGACGCTCTTTCCGAGATTTTCAAAATCAGCAGCATAAACATCCATTGCTGTAACTGCATTTTCGATTCCTTCGATTGGAAGGATCAGGTCATCAGAACCAACCGCCAGAATTACTGCTTCCGGAGCAATCTCAGCAATCATCTCCGGTGTCACTTCGCAGTTCAGGCGAACCTCAACCGGGCGTTTTTGAACTTCTCGGACCAGAAGATCTTTGAAGTTGCGGATATCGATCTTGTGGTCCGTATGATCCGTAAAGTTGATCAGTCCGCCAAGCTTATCAGACTTCTCGCAAAGGATGACTTTGTGTCCTCTGTCAGATGCTGTAATTGCAGCCTGAAGTCCTCCGCAGCCACCGCCGACGATCAACACCTTTCTGCTTGCTTCCGGTTTCGGCATCAGCTCCGGCAGTACTTTATGGTGAGATGCCGGCCAAACGGTATCCGGATTGATCGTGCAGGAATCCAGCGGCGGATATTTGATCGTCCAGATCTCTGTCTCATGCTCTCCGGCAGGACCCGGATAGCATCTTCCGCAGCGCAGGCATCTTCTGATCTCGTCTGCTCTTCCCTCTTTCGCTTTATTCGGGAACGCCGGATCCGCAAAGAACTGTCGTCCCATGGAAACCATATCCACTTTACCTGCAGCGATCGCCTCTTCTGCCATTTCCGGAGAGTTGATACCGCC
>CAMODY010000164.1 GCA_946611595.1 uncultured Clostridia bacterium
ACATGATCTGTACGCCGCAGCCACTGATGCCCATCATAAACATCACGACCCAAAGGAGCGGTTCGGACATGAAACGTCCCGGTCCGAATGCAAGACAGGTCCAGCAAACGACCATAATACCGGAGATGATGGAAAGGACAGCTTTCCGGCTCTTTAATGCGTCCGACACACGTCCGACAGTGAAGCCGAAGACAACCATTCCGGCCATCATTGCTGTTGTAAATCCGGTTGCCTGAAGGGTCGTATAACCATAAACGTCCCGAAGGTACGGAACGGAGAAGGTTGAGCTAAAAAGCCCTTGAAGTCCCTGATGGATCATCATGACAATGATGACAGGCCACATATATTTATTGGCATAGGTATGACCCATCGCCTTGATAATATCCTTAAAAGAAGTAGATCCTTTCGAGTGATCCGGTCTTCCCTCAAGCTGGGCAATAGATGGAAGTCCGATCTCTTCCGGACCATTCTTAACGAAGAACCAGCAAAGGATCGCAAGAGCAAGGCTGATGCCGAGGCACGCATAAAAGACTGCTCTCCAGGAAACGCTCGAGATCACCCATGCAAGTGGGAACTGTGCAACCAGCGCACCGCCATGTCCTAAGATCGTTGAAGTTGAAAATGCGGTTGCATTCTTGCTTTCTTTCCACCATGCGGAGATCAGTTTCTGCATGCTGGTGACCGGTGCGGAAACACCGATACCGATCAGTGCTCTTCCGAGGCATGCCATACCGAAGCTTCCGGCACTGCCGAAGATCAAGGATCCGATCGCAGTTAAAAGACATCCGGCCGATACGATCTTTCTGACGCCGAACTTGTCCAGTAAAATTCCCAGTGGAAGCTGCATCAGCATATACGGATAAAAATACATGGAGCTTAAGGTTGCAAAAGAGGTCGCAGTCATTGTGAATGTCTGCTCCAGGTCTGCCTTGATTACGCCCGATGTACTTCTGTGGAACTGCACAAAGAAGTAAGCCAGCGCAACAATGATAAACGAAACTGTCCTTCTTATTTTAAGTTTTTTCTCCTGCTCTGCTGTTAACGTCATCTTCCTCTATACTTCCTATTCTCTAACGAATGTATTTACACCTTCTTCGCCTTTTAATACACGAAGCGCACCTTTTGCTAATGCTTCCATCTCAAAGCTTCCCGGTACAACTGTTACTTCTGAAAGCTTTTCAACATATTTTTTCACCATTCCGGTAAACATCTCTGAATACGCGATGCCGCCGGTCAGGATGATGCCGTCCAGTTCAAAGGACAGGACCGCAGCCATGCTTCCGATATCTTTTGCGATCTGATAAGCCAGCGCATCATAGACTTTCTTTGCTTCTTCATTGCCTTCTTTGATCATCGCTTCCACATCTTTGCAGTCGTTAACACCAAGGTAACTTACGATGCCGCCTTTTCCACGCATCATTTTTTTCATTTCCTTGTATGTATACTTTCCGGAGTAGCAAAGGTCGACCAGACTCTGGCATGGAACTTTACCTGCACGCTCCGGAGAGAAGGTACCTTCATCGTCTGCAACCATATCCACGATGCGGCCTTTTTTATGGGCACTGGTGGAAATGCCTCCGCCCATGTGCGTGATCACATAATTTTTTTCTTCGTATTTTGATCCGGCTTTTTCTGCAACCGCTCTTGCAACTGCTTTCGTATTCAGCGTATGGGCAGCTGCTTTTCTCGGGATCTCTTTGAGACCGGAAAGTCTTGCAACGTCTTCCATCTCATCAACTGACACAGCGTCATAAATGTATGCCGGAGCGCCTGCTTCCTTGGAAAGCTCATTGGCGATCAATGTTGCGTTCCAGGATGCTCCCGGAGTTCTTCCCGGTGCTGGATGGAGGATCGCATCTACCATTTCTTCGTTGATCTGATATGCGCCTGCTTTAAATACAGAATAAGAGCCTCCACGGGCAACAAATGCATTGAAGTCTGTAACCTGCATTCCCTGCTCTGCAATATAGTTTTTGACAGCCTCCATACGGAATGGAAGCTGGTCGATCTGTGCAGGAAACTTTGCAAGATCCTCCGCCGAATGCTCAAGTGTTTTTGTATCCAGTTCTTTCTCGTTTTCATAGATTGCCACTTTTGTGGAAGTGGAACCCGGGTTGATCACTAAAATCTTATATGTATTATCCATTTTCTATTGATTCGGACCGCTTTGGGGATCCGCCTTTCTTCTTTACTGTTCGAATGCCTGGTTTTCATAGTTTTCTTCGATCGCGCGGACCAGATCTGAGATCGTATCATTGACCGGCGTCGGAACTCCAAGCTGTTTTCCGTAATAGGAGATCGCTCCGTTTAAGAAATTGATCTCTGTCTTTTTCTTTCCGATCATATCCTGTGCTGTGGAAGGATAGTGCAGACGGATATTGTTGATCGGATACTCCGGATATTTTGCGAGGATCTCATCCACGTTTCCAAGATCGATCCCCTTGGCTTTTGCAACATCGAAGATCTCCCGAATGATCTTTTCAAGTACTCTTCTGCTGTTTTCATTGTCATACATCTGACCGCCTGTCAGGCGAAGGATTCCACAGAGCGCATTGCACGCTACGTTATTGATCGCCTTGCTCCAGATGTAATACTCGATATTGTCCACAAACGCTGCTGTGCTGCCGCTTGCTTCAAGCCCTTCGCACAGTGCTTTTACTTTGTCTGCATATTTGCTTCCGGTGTCTGCTGCACCAATCGTAAAACGATGCCCCGGGCGTTTTCTTATATCAACAAACAATTTGCCCGGTTCTGTGATCCTGCTGTTGAATTTTAATACGCCGTAGAAGACTCTTTCTTTCGGGAACATTTCAAGTAATTTCAGTTCTGTTCCAAGTCCGTTCTGCAGTGTGCAGATCAGCGTTTCATCACCGATCATCGCGCTCGCTCCCTTAAGCGCTTCCTCGGTCATATAAGTCTTTACAAGGACAATCAGGATGTCGACGACGCCGGCATCTTCGGCTTTGGTGTAGGTTTCCATTTTTACGGTATCGATCAGACCATCTGCGCTGTCAATAACCAAACCCTCTTCGCGGATCTTTTTCATGTGGGCCTCAAACGGGTCTACTAATACGACGTCAAATCCTGCCTGTTTGATAAATGCACCGACTAAACTTCCAATTGCGCCTGCGCCAAGAATACCTACTCTCATGTTTTCGTCCTTTCTTCTGTCTGTTTGCCATGCAAAAACGGCCAATAAGCGTTCGTTTTACTGGCCGTTTTGCCGCAAACAAATTCATAATTTATGGAGAAGTTTATTAACAATTCTTTTTCATTTTTACTGAAGGGTTAACAGACCGCCGTCCGGGCAAAGTCCCTGTCCTGTTACGAAGCTGGATGCAT
>CAMODY010000165.1 GCA_946611595.1 uncultured Clostridia bacterium
TGGAAGGATTCGAACTCGCCGGCGACTATACGGAATACAGCAAGGAATGGGAAGAGAATTTCAAAGGCCTTTCCGTCCTGTGCCGCGGGGATGGCACGAAGATCAATACTGCAGTGTTCGGCACGGAAGACGTCCACTTCGCCGTCCTGTATAACCCCGGAGAGGAAGGAAGAGGGCTTGAGGCAGATGAACTCAAGTCACTGATCATGGGTATGCAGGCAGTGCCGCTCGGGGAGTGACTAACAGTCAGGAGAGAGTAGCTATGGCTTTTTTGGATGAAGTAGGAAAAGCACTGGGAAAAGCTCAGCAAGGCCTTACTGATGCGGCACAGACCATTAGCTCTGCTGCACAGGAGACACGTGAAAGCATTGCGCGTGAGCGATCGGAAAAAGCAGCACAAAAAGAAACTGAACGCCAGCTTGAGCAGGAAAGAATAGCAGAAGCATCGCATAAATGTCCTAGATGTGGAGAGCCGCTAAAAGGGTTCTCGGCAGTGTGCCCGCTGTGTGGATATGAAATCAGAAACGCCACAACAGCAAGCGCCATTAAAGAACTTACGGAAGAGATAAACAGATTAAATCAACGCAGAAATACGGTTGCAGATGCCCTCGCAGCCAAGATTTCCGGCCGTCATACTAATCCGACAGACGAGAAAATCGCAAGTTTGATTCAGAACTTTGTTGTACCAAACAGTAAAGAAGACATCTTCGAGTTTATGATTCTTGCAGCAGGTTATATGGATGCAAACTTCCTGGCTGGAAAGCAAAAAGTATCCGAAGTAGCCGATATAGTTATAAAAGCGTGGGCAAGTAAATTTGATCAAACGTTTCAAAAAGCGTGGTTATCATTCGGACAGGATGAGGATTTCATCAAGATTCAGGAACTGCATGATCAGAAGATCCAGGAGATAAAGGATGCTAAGCGGTTCTCACTTTTTAGGAGGAGATAGATATGGCTTTGTTTCAGAAGAATGACGGTGGCGCAATGGATGTTATCCGTTGTGATGAGTCTGATTACTTGATCTGGAAATGGCATCCTCAGGGGACTTCTGACCAGACGAGTCAGAGAACAAATGCAATTCGGTGGGGCTCCTCGCTTAGAGTACGTGACGGATCAGTTGCAGTGTTTGTTTATCCTCAAGAAGACGGTACAATGCAGGATTATGTTGAAGGTCCTTATGATGGATTTATCAAGACCGAGAATTTTCCTGTATTGTCCGACATTATTGGGAAATTGTACGATGGAGCATCTCCGTTTCAAGCAGAAGTCTATTTCGTGAATTTGGCTGACTTGATTCAGATCAAGTTTGGGGTACCCTACTTTGATATTTTTGATCCAAGATTTCTTGATTTTGGTGTCCCGATCGCAGTGCGAGGATCTGTAAACTTTAGAATTGCCGACTACCGCGAATTTATTAAACTTCATCGTCTTGAGAATTTCGATATGGCGCAATTCCAGCGGCAGGTTAAGGATGCCATTGTCCGATATGTAAAAAGCGTTGTATCGAATGCACCCGCTAAAAGCGGAATTCCTGTTATGCAGATAGAGCGTCAGTTATCTGAAATTAATGCATTGGTAGAGGCTGATCTTGGCACTGCGCTTCGAAATGATTTTGGAGTTTCGGTAACAAGAGTCGATATCTCAGATATCGAAATTGATAAAACGAGCTCCGGATACAAAAAGCTGTTATCTCTGACACAGAATAAGGTAGCTGTTTTTGCACAAGCGGCAGCCAACATTGTAGATACAATGGGCACCCATCGTGTTGGAGCACAACGAGTCCTTAAAAGTGTTAAAGAAGAAAAAACCGCGGATAAGGCCTTTAACATTGAGGCAGTGGGGAAGAAGGTTTCCTCTGCTTTCAGCGATGCGATAAATGGAATAAAGAATAAGAAAACCACGCCACCCCCGATTCCGGTCTTACAGTTTTACGTAGCGATTGATGGAAAGCAAGCAGGTCCGTTTGATATCGAAAGATTGAAAGAGATGTACGAGGAAGGCAACTTCTCTGAAGATAGTCTGGTCTGGAAAGAAGGAATGAAGGAATGGAAAAAGGCAGGAACACTGAAAGAACTTAACGAAATATTTTCGATGGTTTCTTCTTTCCCCTCGGAAATGCAGGAATAATAGCGACAATAGCATCCGATAGTTCTAGAGGCAGTCTTCAATATAGACTGCTTCTTTTATTTTTCTGCCAGCGACAGGATAAATAAGCAAAGTGAACTTTAGTTGTTTGCTTAATTGTTAGCAAATTAGTTTGCATAATCAAAAATAAGCAAAGTGATTCTTGATATTTTGCAAAATTCGGTTGCTGCTCTTTGCTTAAAACTGTTAGTATTTTGCTAAATAAAAAGAAGAATAAAAAGAAGGAATGAGAAATGCTACAAGATGAAAAGGATTTACTTAACTTCTGCAGAGTTCCCAGATCCCGGAAAGAAATCAAAGAACACCTTGGAATCAGCACAGTTTTTTATGTTATGCAGCACTATGTGCAGCCTTTACTCGAAAGCGGGGAGCTTAAAATGACTATGCCGGATAAAACTAAAAGCCGAAATCAGAAATATGTTTCCGCCTGAAAGAAATAGGTTTGGCGTTGAGATATGAATAATAGCAGAAAACGAATTTACGAAATTATTGAAGTCGCTAAGGCAGGAGACAGAGTAAGCGATATCTATGATACAGCTATGCTGATAGCAATCATCGTCAGCATAATACCGCTTGCCACAAAGAATCATTATCAGTTGTTTCTGGTTACAGATGCGATTACGACAGCGATATTCATCATTGACTATTTCCTTCGCTGGGCCACGGCAGATCTTAAGCAGAAGAACGGACTTAAGTCATTTGCAAAATATCCAATTACGCCTTGGGCTATTGTAGATCTTCTGTCTATACTTCCGTCATTGACGGTACTCAACAGTGGCTTCAAGTTACTCAGGCTTTTTCGGGTTGCCAGAACATTACGTGTGCTGCGGGCAATGAGAGTTGTAAGGGTTGCTAAAGCAATGCGCTATTCTAATAGCCTGGCTATTATCGTAAATGTAATTCGGAATTCTAAGGAAGCTCTATATGCAGTGGCGACACTCGCTGTAGGATACGTACTTGTCTCAGCGCTGGTTATCTTTAATGTGGAGCCGGATTCATTTAATAATTTCTTTGAGGCCATTTATTGGGCAACTATCTCGTTGACGACTGTCGGATATGGTGACATTTATGCCGTCAGTACTATAGGACGAATCGTGACGATGGTCTCCTCAATATTCGGAATTGCTATCGTCGCGTTGCCCGCAGGTATTATTACTGCAGGATATCTGGATGAACTTCAGAAGGA
>CAMODY010000166.1 GCA_946611595.1 uncultured Clostridia bacterium
AAGATGCACAGACGTTTTTCGATTATGCAAAGAGTCTGGAATTTGTAAGCGAGATTTATTTAATTGGATACTCTCTCGGCGGTATCATCGCGAGCCACTTAGCAGTAGAAAATCAGGATCTGGTAAAGAAACTTGCTCTTCTTTCTCCTGCAGCAGATATCCGCTATCGGGCAGAAAGTGGTTTTTTCTTTGGCAATGTATATGACCCTAAGGATCCGCCGGAACTTATGGAGACAGAAATGTTCCGTATCGGCAGGCCATACTTTTTAAGCGCGCAGAAAGTTGTAGTGTATGATCATTTGAAAGAATTCCGCGGAAAGGCATTGATCGTATATGGCAAAGCCGATCAGTATGTGCCGGAGGAGATGACATTGAAATATCAGGAATACATTCAGGATCTGACGATCGTTCCTGTGCCGGAAGCGGGTCATCTCTGGGAAAAAAACTCTGACATGGCAGTCAAGGCAATCACTGACTTTCTGAAATAAGTATTGACATCTTCACTTTAAAGCGTTAAACTACCAAACTATGAAGGCAAAATTAATGAATAATTTCTATTACGCATATTGGTTTTATTTTAGCGGACCGAGAGGGAATCGTTGTTTGTGCCATGCGTAATTTTGCTGAGTAGAATGACTAGCAGGCTGCACGAACAACGTGCAGCCTTTTTCATTGCCATAAAGACGCGAAGAACAGCCGTCTTTATATAAATTAAAAACGTGAATGACAGAAATGTTCGCACAGGAGGGAAACCAAATGAAGAAGAAAATCATGAAACTTACAGCATTACTTGCAGTTTGTGCGCTCATGGTCGGTGCACTTGCAGCATGTGGAAGCTCAGGAAGCTCAGACACTCCGGCAGGCTCAGGCTCCGGCGCAGCAGCTCCGACAGGCGAAACATTTACCGTAGGTATCTGCCAGCTGGTACAGCATCCTGCACTTGATGCTGCAACACAGGGATTCAGAGATGCGCTTGTTGAAGAACTTGGCGAAGGCGCAGTAGAGTTCGATGAGCAGAACGCTTCCGGTGACAGTGCTACCTGCGCAACCATCTGCAACGGTTTCGCATCTGATAATGTTGACCTGATCATGGCTAACGCTACTCCGGCACTTCAGGCAGCAGCTGCAGCAACTGCAACAATTCCGATTCTCGGAACATCTATCTCCACTTATGGTGCAGCATTAAATATCGATAATTTCGATGGTACTGTTGGTGGAAATATTTCCGGAACATCTGACCTTGCTCCGCTGGATCAGCAGGCAGCAATGGTTAAGGAAATCTTCCCGGATGCTAAAACAGTAGGTATCATGTACTGCTCAAGCGAAGCAAACTCTGTATATCAGGCAGATGAGATGGAAAAATATCTGACAGAAATGGGAATGACTGTTAACAGATACACCTTCTCAGATTCCAATGATGTTTCCCTGGTTACTCAGGAAGCATGTGACGGAAACGATGTTCTTTACATCCCGACAGACAATACAGCAGCAAGCTGCACGGACGCCATTGATGCAGTTGCTAAGCAGGCAAAGACTCCAATCGTAGCAGGTGAGGAAGGACTCTGCACAGGATGTGGAATCGTTACCCTTACAATTGATTATTATGAACTTGGTAAGATCACAGGTCAGATGGCAGCTAAGATCCTCAAGGGTGAAGCAGACATCAGCACTATGCCGATCGAATACTTCCCGAATACAACAAAGAAAGTCAACACCGCGAACGCAGAAATTTACGGACTGACAATTCCGGAAGACTATGTTGCAATCGAGGCAGAAGAATAATTTAGGAGAAATGCTGCATAATAATAGAACGGCAAAATGCAGCAGAGGATAAATCACTATGAATATCTTACTTGCAGGTTTAAGCTTTGTGAATTTAATTGGAAGAGTCCCTGGGGGTGTTTCCCAGGGGCTCATTTGGGGCATTATGGCACTCGGTGTATTTATCACTTTCCGGGTGCTTGATATTGCCGACTTATCTGTTGATGGAAGTTTTGCGACTGGCGGCGCGGTTGCAGTTATGCTGTCTTTAGCAGGTCTTCCGACCTGGGTGGCAACAATCTGCGCATTGCTTGCAGGAATCATTGCAGGAATCATTACTGGTCTTCTGCATGCAAAACTCGGCATCCCGGCTATCCTTGCCGGAATCTTAACGCAGTTTGCCTTGTATTCCATCAACCTCCGCATAATGAATATGGCGGCAAACCAGTCGATCAACCCGGCGATGTACAAGCTTGTCATCAGCATGAGAAACATTCCGGTTGCGATCATTGAAGGTGTGATCTTTGCAGCGATCATTATCGCACTTCTTTACTGGTACTTTGGAACAGAGCAGGGTTCTGCGCTTCGTGCAACCGGTAATAATGGTGCAATGAGTACAGCGCTCGGCATCAATACTTCCAACATGAAGATCATAGGTCTTGCTATTTCGAACGGCGTTGTTGCCTTTGCCGGTGGCCTCATGGCACAGTATCAGGGCTTTTCCGATGTCAACATGGGTCGAGGCGCGATCGTCATTGGCCTTGCAGCAATCATCATCGGTGAGATCCTTTGCGATGCAATCTTTAAAAAAGGCTGCTCCTTCTGGATCCGTATGGCGTTTGTTGTATTAGGCGGTATCATCTACTACCTGGTCATGATCATAGTCCTTTGGCTGAAGCTTGATCCGAACGATCTGAAACTCTTTACTGCATTGATCGTTACGATCTTCCTTGCAGTTCCATATTTCAGAGGAAAGGCGAAAAACTCCTTCAGCTGGGCAGGAAAACGAAGCCTTCCATATGTGGCAACAATTAAGAACAGTTTAAAAAGCGGAAAGGAGGTACAGTAAATGTTATACGTAGAACATATTTCAAAAACCTTCAATCCGGGAACAATCAATGAAAGGAAAGCGCTGATTGATGTCAGCCTCCATATCAAACCGGGCGAATTTGTTACTGTCATCGGTGGAAACGGTGCAGGAAAGTCCACGATCTTAAATGCAATCGCAGGACTCTGGCCGATTGATGATGGCGCGGTTATCTTAGATGGCGAAAATATTACCGGACTTCCGGAATATAAAAGAGCTCCTTATATCGGTCGTGTATTCCAGGATCCGATGATGGGAACAGCCGCAAGCATGCAGATTGAAGAGAATCTTGCACTTGCAAAGAGAAGAGGACAGAAACGCACCTTAAAATGGGGCGTTACAAAAGCGGAAAAAGATGAGTTCAGAGAAAAACTGGCTATTTTAGGACTTGGACTTGAAGATCGAATGACGACGAAAGTCGGTCTCCTTTCCGGAGGACAGCGCCAGGCCTTAACGCTTTTAATGGCAGCTCTTCAAAAACC
>CAMODY010000167.1 GCA_946611595.1 uncultured Clostridia bacterium
CTGCTGATCTCGCTGATCGTCTTCCTGGCCTTTTCTGTACTGCCGGGAGATGCTGCTCTTGCGAAACTCGGGCAGAATGCAACACCGGAACGAATTGCTGCGCTTCGGGAGCAGATGGGACTTGATAAGCCCGTCTTTATTCGCTATTTCATCTGGCTTGGAAATGCCTTCCGCGGCGATTTCGGTCAGTCACTGCAGTATACGGGAGTCTCTGTAAATTCCCTGATTGCAGGACGCCTTGGAAACTCCGCGCTGCTGAGCCTGATCTCCTTTGTTATGGTTATGGTATTTTCCATTCCGATCGGAATCTTCTCTGCAAAGAGAAAATCAACAGTCGGCAAAGTCGCCATGTCAACGGTGACCCAGTTTACAATGGGCATCCCGTCCTTTTTCCTTGGTGTATTAATCACATACGCATTTTCGCTGGCGCTCCGCTGGTTTGTTATTGGACAGTACACTCAGCCGTCTGTAAGCTTTCCAAAAGCGATCGCTTATCTTGTTTTTCCTGCCATTGCAATTGCACTCCCGAAAATTGCAATGACAGTAAAATTCCTTGCAACTTCCATCCGCAGTGAACTTCACAAAGATTATGTCCGCACAGCCTATGCAAAAGGCTGCACGAGAAACAGCGTGCTTTACGGACATGTTCTTAAAAACTCCATGGTACCGGTCATCACCTTCCTTGGAGTTATTGTTGCGGAAATCGTTGCAGGCAGTATTGTTGTGGAACAGGTCTTTTCTGTTCCGGGAATCGGAACGCTATTACTTACAGCGATCGCCAACCGAGATTTTCCGGTCGTAGAGGCAGTCGTGCTTTTGATCGCGTTCTTTATTATTGCAATTAACTTTATTGTAGATATGATCTACATGGCAGTCGATCCGAGGGTGAAACTATGAGTCTGAAGAAAAACAAAAGTTTCATAATCGGCTGCATTATTACCGGCATCATCCTGCTCATGGCTATTGTGGGTCTTTTTTGGACGCCGTATTCTACAACGGAGATGAGCCTCGAGCTGAAATTTGCACCGCCTTCGATCGCACATCTTTTTGGCTGCGATAACTATGGCCGTGATATTTTCAGCCGCGTTATGCAGGGCGCAGGAACAACCTTCCTGGTTGCTCTTGTTACGGTAGCGTTCGGTATGGTTGTCGGAACGATCATCGGCTTTGTGGCCGGATATGTTGGCGGATGGTTCGATGAAGTTATCATGCGAATCAATGATGTTGTAAACGCGTTTCCGAGCATCCTGCTGGCACTGGTATTTGTCAGCTTTTTAGGGCCGGGACTTAGCAGCATCCTCTTTGCCTTAGGCATTTTGTTTATCCCAAGTTTTGCGCGTATCGCCCGAAGCGAGATGCTCAGACTGAAGGGAATGCAGTTCGTGCAGAGTGCACGTCTTGTTGGTGACAGCGGCGCAAGAATCATCTTCGCACAGGTTCTGCCGAATGCATATATCAGTATTTTAAGCAGTGCTGCAGTAGGCTTTAACAATGCAGTTATTGCGGAAGCCGGACTTAGTTATTTAGGACTTGGCGTACAGCCTCCGAACCCGTCACTCGGACGAATGATCAGTGAGGCAGGTAACTATCTCCTTCAGGCGCCGTGGTATGCAATCTTCCCGGGCATTGCGATCATCGTTTTAGTCCTCGGTGTATCCCTGATCAGTGAGGGCGTATCGAAGGTAGACTAATTGGTAAACAACAGGCGTTCGAGAAAAACCGCCGGACACCGTAATAATAAAAAGATTTACGAATCATGGAAAAATTACTGGAAGTAAAAGATCTGAAAGTTGAATACCGGACGGAAGAGCGAACTTCTTATGCAGTGAAAGGAGTTTCTTTCAGCATGGAACGCGGCGAGATCCTTGGAATCGTCGGCGAGTCCGGATCCGGAAAAAGTACTTTAGGGCTTGCAATGATGGCATTGCTTCCTTCGTATGCACACTATACAGGACAGGTCCTCTTCCAGGGACAAGATCTTGTTCCAATGTCCTTTGATGAACTTCGGACTTTAAAGGGCGATGAGCTTTCCGTAGTTTTCCAGGAGCCGATGACTTCGCTGAATCCGCTGCTGCGTGTGGGCAAGCAGGTAGAAGAGATGCTGACGCTCCATGCGCATGATAAGGATAAACTGGTAGACGGCAAAGCCAAAATGCTTTCGAAAGAAGAGCGGAAGAAAAAAGTCATCGAGATGTTTGAAGCAGTCGATCTTCCGGAACCGGAAGTCGTATATAAAAAATATCCGCACGAGCTTTCCGGCGGACAGCAGCAAAGAGTCATGATCGCGATGGCGCTCATGTGCGAGCCGGCCCTTCTGATCGCGGATGAGCCGACGACAGCGCTTGATGCAGATGTGCAGGAACAGGTCTTAGACCTTTTAAAGAAAATCAACAAAGAACGTGGAACGGCGATCATTCTTGTATCTCACGACCTTCGTGTTATCCGAAAAGTCTGTGACAGGACCCTGGTTATGTATAAGGGCGAGATCGTTGAGCAGGGTACTGTGGATGAAATTTTTGAAAATCCGAAAGATCCGTATACACAGAGCCTGATCGCAGCGATCACGGATGACCGCAAAGGCGGAAAAGAGATCACAACCCCACCGATCCTGGAGGTTAAAGACTTAGGCGTTTTCTATACGATCAAGTCCAATAAGCTGGGCGAGAAGCCAAAGAAGAAAATTATCTGTGAGCATATGAATTTTGAGGTCAAGCAGGGAGAGATCTTGGGACTGGTTGGAAAGAGCGGATCCGGAAAGAGTACGATCTCCCGTGCGATCCTAGGACTTCATAAGGACTATACCGGTGAGATCATTCATCACTCGAAGAGACCGCAAATGATCTTCCAGGACAGCGGCGGATCCTTAAACCCGGCGCGCAAGATCGGATGGATCCTGGAAGAGCCGCTGAGAAACCAGGCAAAATACTGGAAACAGCAGAAGAAACAGAATCCGAATCTGGATATCAATAAATATATTTTATCGCCGGCTGAAAGGAAGCAGCGTGTAAGAGATATGCTTCAGAAAGTAGAGCTGGATCCGGAGCGATACTATGACCGTTATCCGAGACAGCTTTCCGGTGGTGAAAAGCAGCGCGTTAACATTGGACTTGCCCTGATGTCGGGATCAAAGTTCGTAATTGCAGACGAGCCAGTCTCCGCGCTTGACGTATCGATTCAGGAACAGATTCTGCAGCTGCTTTTGTCACTGCAGAAAGAACTCGGACTTTCGATGCTCTTTATCTCTCACGATAAGAACGTCGTAGACCGCATCTGTGACCGGGTGATTCATTTGTAAGAATTAGAGACGCTTCGGCGTCTCTTTTTTG
>CAMODY010000168.1 GCA_946611595.1 uncultured Clostridia bacterium
GCATTTCGCCCTTTTAAAAGCCCGGCGAGCTCTCTTGCATGCTCTTCTTTATCGTTTACCTGATCGATCAGGCAATACTCAAAGGTCACACGTCTTCCCGTCTTCTCAAAATAGGTATCGCAGGCGGCAAGCACATCTTCGATGGCATAGGTCTTAGCCACCGGCATGATCTTTTTTCGGATCTTGTCGTTTGGCGCATGTAATGAAAGCGCTAAAGTTACCTTTAGGCTTTCGCCGGATAATTTTATAATAGCGGGTATAATCCCGCATGTAGATATTGTAATATTTCTCTGACTTATATGCAAGGCATTTTCATGGCTGATGATCTTCACAAAAGCCACGACATTCTTGTAATTTATAAGTGGTTCGCCCATTCCCATGATGACGATATTCGACACTCTTTCGCCGATGTCTTTCTGGATCTCATAGACCTGACTTAGGATTTCAGAAGCCGTAAGATCCCTTACGCAGCCATCGATCGTAGATGCACAAAAGGAGCATCCCATATTGCATCCAACCTGGGAGGAAACACAAACACTGTTGCCATGTTTATATGGCATCATGACGCTTTCAATGACATTTCCATCGAAAAGTTCAAACAAATACTTCTTTGTACCGTCTATTTCTGAAGTAAGCACTTTCCTTTTTGTTAAAGAGCGGATCTCGCATTTCTCGTCCAGCTCATGTCTTAAGTCCTTGGAAAGGTTTGTCATCTCCTCGAAACTGTCCACACATTTTTCGTGCAGCCAGGAAAAGATCTGCTTACATCTGAAAGCTGGCTGACCAAGTTCCTTTAAAAATGCCTCTAAAGCCTCGTATTCTAATGATTTTATGTCAATTTTCTGTGAACTCATATTTATTCTTTCCCGCTCTGTTTCTGATCAGCTTTTCGAAATACCGTTAGGTAAAAGCCATCGCATTCATCTTCTCCCGGAATAAACTGTCTTTCATAGAGTTTTTCAAATGGATACTCCTCTAAAAACCATGCTGCATTTTCCTGGTTTTCCTTTTGATTTACCGTGCAGGTACTGTAGATTAAGATTCCACCAGGTTTAACGTATTGGGAGACGACTTCTAAGATCTGTCTTTGAAGCTTAGAAAGCTCATGCAGATCTTCTTCTGTAACCCGAAGTTTAATATCTGCCTTTCTTCCGATCACGCCGAGACCAGAGCACGGAAGGTCTGCAAGGACGATGTCCATCTTTTCTTTTCTCGGCTCATCCAAAACAAGCGCATCGAAGACTTCCGCCTGAATATTTTTAAGTCCGCTGCGTTTAATATTCTCTTCGATCAGTTTGACTTTTGCTTCTGAGAGGTCTCTGGCGCAGACATATGCGTCCGGAAAACGTTCCGCTAAATGAAGGCTCTTTCCGCCGGGAGCCGCACAGACGTCTAAGATCTGGCGAACACTGTCCGCATTAGAAAACTCTGCTGCCATTTTTCCGACATACATAGAGCTTAAATCCTGAACAGAAACGAAGCCCTTCTTAAATGCAGAAAGTTCCGTCAATTCTCCGACATGCGAGAGTTTCAATGCTTCCTTTACATCCGAAACCTCTTCTACACAAGCGCCGTCCTTTTCCAGCATCTGTATGATCTCTTCTTTTGAAGCTGCGTTCAGATTCATGCGTACATAGAGTTTGGGTTCTGCGTCAGAACTTGCGTCAAAGAATGCATCTGCCCTTTTCTTTCCAAGTTCCTTTACTTCCAGTTCATACAGCCACAAGGGAGCTGAATGTTTGACATTTTCCGGCATGCCCGGTTTAATGCCGCCTCTTTGAAACGCTCTTAAAAGACCATTTACAAAAGGTGCAAGGCCTTTCAATCCTTTTTTCTTGGTAAGTCTTACCGCTTCACTGACGGCTGCACGGTCCGGCACAGCATCCATAAACAGCATTTGGTATATGCTCATGCGAAGGATGTTCCGGATCACCGGCTTCATTTTATTCAGCTTTACGCTGGAATAGGAACTGATGATCCAGTCCAGATAAATCAGACGTTCTAAAGTGCCATGATAGAGTCTTCCTAAAAAGACCATATCCTGATGGCTTAGCGTATAAGAAGAAAAAGCCTGATTCAGCACAATGTGGCTGAAGGCTCTCTTCTCGATCGTATCTACCAGCATCTGAAGAACGATCGCCCGGATATCAATTGTCTCGTTTGCCTTATTCTCCAAAAAGGAATCCTTCTTCTAATTTCTTTCCGCGGAGGAACTCTTCAATTCCCATCCGCTTCTTGCCTTCCATCTGAACCTCGTTCAGTTTCAGACAGCCATCCCCACATTTTACATATAGGGATTTTTTATCTGCATAAACGACGCTTCCCTTCAGAGCCGTAGAAACAGCCTCCTCCGAAGCATCGCCATTTGCCTTATTTGCTCTGAGCTTTGCGACTTCTGCATCAGCTACTACATCCGCATCCCAGATCTTAAAGGTCTTGCCGCTAAGCTTTGTAAAGGCACTCGGCCATGGATCACAGGCACGGATCTGACGCTCGATGCTTTCCGCGCTGTCTTCAAAATGTATCTTTCCGTCTTCTTTTTCCAATTGTCTGATATAAGTGGATTCTGCATCATTTTGCGGGATCGGCTCAAGAGTGCCATTTTCGATTCCCTCAAGTGCCTCAAGGAGCATATCCGCACCAATCTCTGCCGCTCTCGGAGTCAAGGTCAGGATCGTTTCCTTTTCCCCCATCGGGAACACTTTCTGAAGCAGGATATCTCCTGCATCAAGCCGCTCTGCCATCTTCATGATCGTAACGCCGAAATCCTTATCCCCTTCTATGATCGGTCCGCGCAGCGGTGATGCACCGCGGTATTTCGGAAGAAGAGACGGATGAATATTAATACATCCATAAGGAGGGATTTCCAGAAACCATTTCGGAAGAAGCTGGGAAAAGGCAGCAACAACAAAGATATCCGCACCGAGGGAGCTGATCTCTTTTTTACAGTCTCCGTTCTTGATCGAAACCGGCTGCAGTACAGGAATATTAGCTTCTAAGGCAGCTTCTTTCACCGGGGAATATTTCACGCTGCGTCCCCTTCCACTGGCTTTATCCGGCTGTGTAACCACAGCAAGTACTTCATGCCTCGATTCGATCAGTTTCTTTAAGGCCACCGCAGCAAGCTCCGGAGTTCCCATAAAAATTACTTTCATGCATCAAACTCCTCGCCTGTCTCGTCCAGCATATCGACATCTTCGTCTTCTGCGTCCTCCGGATCCGGTACATAATAGACCTCGCCGTTTTCTACTTTATCGACATATAATATGCCATCCATATGATCGCATTCATGGCAGATGGCTCT
>CAMODY010000169.1 GCA_946611595.1 uncultured Clostridia bacterium
GCCAGATCGAATGATAGGTTTGTAAAGAAGAGGAAGAAAAATAGATGGAAAAAATTTTAGTTCTGGATTTTGGTGGACAGTATAACCAGTTGATCGCCCGCAGAGTAAGAGAAGAACATGTCTATGCGGAAATCAAATCCTATCACAACACAACATTGGAAGACATACGAAAAGAAGGATATAAGGGAATCATTTTCACCGGAGGACCGAATAGCGTCTATGATGAAAAATCCCCGCATTTTGATCCGGAAATTTTAAAGATCGGCGTCCCGGTTCTTGGCATCTGCTATGGATCCCAGCTGATCGCATATATGGCGGGCGGAAAGGTAGCAACTGCCCCGGTCAGTGAGTATGGACATACACCGACAAACGTCAATAAATCATCCAAGATTTTCCACGGAGTCGATGCAGAAACAGTAACCTGGATGAGCCATACCGATTATATCGCAGAGCTTCCGGAAGGTTATCGTGTAATTGCAACGACAAAGGACTGCCCGGCAGCAGCGATTGAAAATGAGGCTGAGAAGATTTATGCCGTTCAGTTCCATCCGGAGGTTATGCATACGCCGGAAGGCGGTAAGATGTTCGCAAACTTTGTATATGAGATCTGCGGCTGTGCAGGAGACTGGAAGATGTCTTCTTTTGTAGAGGATTCAATCCGCTCGATCAGAGAGAAAGTCGGAGATGGAAAAGTACTTTGTGCTTTATCCGGCGGTGTTGACTCTTCTGTAGCGGCTGTTCTTATGAGCAAAGCAGTCGGCAAACAGCTGACTTGCGTTTTTGTTGATCACGGTCTTTTAAGAAAGAATGAAGGCGATGAAGTAGAAGCGATCTTTGGACCAAAGGGCCAATATGACCTCAACTTCATCCGTATCAATGCACAGCAGAGATATTACGATAAATTAAAAGGTGTAACAGAGCCGGAGCAGAAGAGAAAGATCATTGGTGAAGAATTCATTCGTGTCTTTGAAGAAGAGGCAAAAGAAATCGGAGAAGTTGATTTCCTGGTACAGGGAACCATCTATCCGGATGTTATTGAATCCGGACTTGGAGCGTCTGCAGTCATTAAGTCCCATCACAATGTTGGAGGACTTCCGGATGTTATCCAGTTTAAGGAGATCATCGAGCCGCTCCGCATGCTCTTTAAAGATGAAGTTCGTAAAGTAGGATTAGAACTTGGAATTCCGGAACACTTAGTCTTCCGTCAGCCGTTCCCGGGACCGGGACTTGGAGTCCGTATTGTTGGAGAGGTTACAGAAGAGAAAGTAAAAATCGTTCAGGATGCAGATGCGATCTTTCGCGAGGAAGTGGCTCTTGCAGGCATTGATAAAGAACTGGGTCAGTATTTCGCAGGACTTACGAATATGCGCTCTGTGGGCGTTATGGGCGACTTCAGGACCTATGATTACGCTGTTGCTTTAAGAGCAGTTCTGACCAGCGATTTCATGACGGCAGAAAGCGCACAGATCCCGTATGATGTGCTCTTTAAAGTAACGAGCCGTATCATAAACGAGGTCAAAGGCGTAAACCGCGTACTTTATGATCTAACAAGTAAGCCGCCAGGAACGATCGAATTTGAATAACATCACAGAAATGACATAAGGGACCGCTATACTAAACGTATGAGTAAAGCAAGGTCCCTTTTATTATGCAGTAAAACAGCAACTGAATATATGATCAGGGAGATTACCCACATCTGCAAGCACATGAAAAAAAGAGCGCCGGGCAGTGAGGGAGAGAAGGAAGCGGCTGCTTATATGGCAAAGACGCTTCGAAATGAGTGCGGCTTAAATCAAGTAAGGAGCGAATCTTTCAGTGAACATCCTGGCGCGTTCTATGGATATCTCTATTTTTCCTGTGTGCTGGATATCCTTACCTGCGCATTGTTCTTTGTTGGTCCCTGGTTCAGCATTGCGGCAGGGATTTTATCACTGCTACTTTTTATTCTTCAGTTTGTCTTATATTTCGAGATCATCGATTGTTTCTTTCCGAAAAAAGACAGCGTGAATGTTACTGCGATCCGCCCGTGCAGCGGAGAAGTCAAACAGCGCATTTTTATCAACGGGCATATTGATGCCGCATGGGAATGGCCGCTTAACTACTATTTCAACGGAGTCGTATTTGAGGCTCACGGTGTTGTGGCCGTGCTTGGTGTTGTATATTACATCGTGCTTTCTATCTGCACCCTTGCAGGCGCTGAGAAGTGGACTCTGACAGCTGGACTTATCGGAATTATTTTTGTTCCAGCGTGGATCGGACTCTGTTTTCTTCGAAATAAAAAAATGGTGGTAGATGGTGCAAATGACAACCTCACCGGCTGCTATCTGGGGATTTCGGTCTTAAAAGAGCTGGAGGAGCAGGGGATTACGCTTGAGAATACAGAGATCGGCGTGATCTTAACGGGCTCTGAGGAATGTGGACTTCGCGGCGCAAAGGCATGGAGCAAAGCTCATAAAGATGATTATTCGGATGTTCCGACATACATTTATGTTTTTGATACAATCCATGATCCTGAGTTTTTGATGGTCAATAAGATCGATTTGAACGGAACCTTGAAGTCGGATCCTGGCCTTTCGGAACTCTTCCTAAAAGGAGCGGAGGAAGCCGGCGTTCCGTGTAAGAGCGGATGGGTGCCTCCGATGGGAGGCTCTACGGACAGTTCTGCATTCACCAAAGGCGGATTCCGTTCTGTCGCAATTACCGGCCTGAATCATAAGCTCGAGGACTATTATCACACCAGAAAAGACAGTTATGATAACCTGAATGCAGAAGGAATTGAAAACTGCTATAAGGCGCTAGTGCATACAATCTGTCTGATTGATGACGGCGCCGGGGATGAAGGTCAGCTATAACAGATATTTATTAATGAGATTCAATAAATGTTTTTCGATAAATATATGATTGCTGCTTTATGAATCTAGTAGTTTTTGGGCAAGAACTCGCATGCTTTCCTTTACCGCTTTGCATACAGCTCTGTCGTAGGTCAGAAGGCCATTGGTTTCATCTTCCACATCAGAGACCTGAGTATAGATAGCGCCTGAAAGGCCTGCTTTTACAGCTGGGAGGATCTCCTTCAGGTATAATTTTTTCAACGCAAGCATAAAGGCGGCGTTGTCTTTATAAAAACGATAGCCATAGGTTTTTCCCTGATTGAAGCTGTGATCTTTCAGCTTTAAGGAATAGCCTCCGAATTCAGACAGAAGAATCGGTTTATCGGTTTTCGGCATCTTAAACTTCTTAAAATACACATGCAGACTTTCCACATCACTCTTTT
>CAMODY010000170.1 GCA_946611595.1 uncultured Clostridia bacterium
GTGCTTGCAACCACAACATACAACATGGATATCTTCCCATGCATGAAGGATTTCATTAACCATATGCTGGCAAGCAACTTCCAGAATAAGAAGGTCGGTCTGATCGAGAACGGAACCTGGGCTCCAAAGGCAGCTGCTGTAATGAAAGAGCTTATGGAGAAATGCCAGAACCTCACCTACTGCGACACGACCGTTTCCATCAAATCCGCAATGAATGACGCAAACCGCGAGCAGATCAAAGCTCTGGTTGCGGAGCTGACTTAATAACCTAACTCTCACATAAAACTGAATCAAACAGTCCCAACCGCAATTTCCCTGCATCTCGAGCATTCAAATGCACAGATTTTTCGGTTGGGACTTTTTTTACATCTTCAAAACACAGTCCCAAGCGCAAATATCATGTATTTCCATAAGGCTAAGCAGTCCCAACCGCAATTTTCTTGCATCTCGAGCATTCAAATGCGCTGGTTTTTCGGTTGGGACTCTTTTACTCCCTCAGGAATAGATACTTAAAAGCAATTTTCCAAGCATGTGAAAAGGACGCTCTTTCGAGCGTCCTTTTCGTCAATAAATCGATTTGATTTAGGATTAAACTAAGGTCTTAGCTGCCTCAGCTGCTGCTGCAGCATCATCAGTGTAAACATCAGCACCAATCTCATCAGCGAATTCCTGAGTTACAGGAGCACCACCGACCATGATCTTGAACTGTGCTCTGTTCGGAGCCTTGTTAAGAGCTTCAACAGTCTCACGAAGTGCCGGCATAGTTGTTGTAAGAAGTGCGGAGCATCCTACGATCTTAACATCCGGATCAGCTGCTGCTTCAACGAATTTCTCGATCGGAACGTCAACGCCAAGGTCAACAACTTCGAATCCAGCGGACTCGATCATCATGATAACGAGGTTTTTACCGATATCATGAAGGTCGCCTGCAACGGTTCCCATAACCATCTTTCCGATTGTTGCACTGTTGTCTGCGCCAAGGTGCGGTTTAACAACTTCAACACCTTTCTTCATAGCACGTGCTGCAACAAGCATTTCCGGAACGAAGATCTCGTTGTTTTTGAATTTCTCACCAACAACGCCCATTGCATCGATCATACCCTTGTTAAGGATTTCCATCGGATCGCATCCCTCAGCGAGAGCTTCCTCTACTAATCCAGGTACAACTTTGGCTTTTCCTGCTTCGACTGCTGCTGCAATCTCATCAATTTTTGACATAACTTTGTCCTCCTATAAGATAAAAATTTTATATTAAGGCCGTAGCCTTAAGGACAAATTCAGTCAACCGTTACATTCTCAGCTTTTGATCGGACCAAACATCTCGTCTCTGTAAGCTGTGATGTATTCCATACAATAATCATCCATGCCCAGAAGAGCCTCAGTTGCGTATACAGCACCGATAAGGTCTCTGTTAAGCGGATCGAAAATCGCACTGTCAAGACCAGCGTTCATGGAAAGAACCATGAAGCAAAGGTTTACGATCTTTCTGTATGGAAGGTTGAAGGAAATGTTGGAAACCGCACCGGTAATGTGGATCGTCGGATACTGATCTTTGATCGTCTTCATTACTTTTGCAAGGTTTTCCATAGCATCATCGGTTGTGCAAAGCATTTCAACCAATGGGTCAATGTGGAGGCGGCTAGGATCGATGTTGTACTTCTTAGCCTCTTCCATAATGTGATCAAATACACGAAGTCTGTCTTCTGCACTCTTCGGGATACCTGTATCATCACAAAGTAAAGCAACGCATTCCCACTCAGTATCAGCGATAACCGGGAAGATCTTAGCGATCTTGTCGCCTTCACCGGATACGGAGTTTACAAGACCAGGTTTGTTGCAGAACGGCAGAGCGCCAAGGATGGAATCCGGGCTCGGGCTGTCAACTGCGATCGGAAGATCAGTTACTTCCTGAACCAGGTCGATAAGCCAATGTAATGTTTCAACTTCAATATCTTCATCAACAGATGCGCAAACGTCGATATAGGTTGCACCAGCATCTGCCTGTTTCTTTGCCAGATCTCTGATCCAGTCTGCATTTCTCTCTTCGATAGCTTTTGCTACAGAAGGAATGGAACCGTTAATTTTTTCACCAATAATGATCATAAAGATATCCTCCTCATAAAGTCAGAACACATACACACATCATAATATTATTATAGTATCTGTCTAAAATCTATAACTTTTTTGAAGAAAATTGGAAAAATTTTGTCATTTCGTATAATCTTTCAAAAACTAGAAAAATCATCTTTGCACGGAAAATACGATTTTGACTGCTCTATACTCTATCAAACGTCTCAAAATGTATGAACGAACGTCTGTGAATATCAAGCATTCCGTACTTTTTAATGGCCTCGATATGGGCCTTGGTGCCGTAGCCTTTATGGGAAGCAAAGCCGTATTCCGGATATTGCTTATCATACTCATACATCATATGGTCCCTGGTCACCTTGGCTATGATGCTGGCGGCCGCAATGCTGACACTTTTCGCATCACCTTTGATGATCGCTTCCTGCGGGATCTGAATACCCGGAATCGTAACGGCGTCTGCTAAGACAAAGTCCGCAGGCGGATCAAGCTGCGCGATTGCCATCTGCATCGCTTTATAAGTTGCCTGAAGAATGTTGATCTCATCAATCGTCTTGCTGTCTACGATTCCAACACCATAAGAGACTGCCTTCTCTTTGATCTCCTCAAAAAGCATTTCTCTCTTCTTTTCGGAAAGCTTCTTTGAATCGTTTAAGTACAGGATTTCTTTATCCGGATCTTCCAGATCCAAAATACATGCTGCTGCAACAACCGGCCCTGCAAACGGGCCGCGTCCAGCCTCGTCAATTCCGCAAATATACATACAGCCGGCATGCGCTCTCTCGTATTCTTTCATGAGATCTAAGCGTTCCCGCTCTTTCTTAAGTTTTTCCTGGCGCTTCAGCTCCGCCTCTTCTTTTTTGGTCATAATAAACCTCAATTCACAATAGATGTCTGAGACTAATTTGTCTAATACTCATATGTCTGATACAAATTTTCCCATCCAATTCATCGGAAACCGGATGGGAAAAATATGATTTCAAAATTTAATTACTGCAGATCCGCCTCACTAAGGTCTGTCAGGTCGACAGAGATCAGCGTTGAGACACCTTTCTCCTGCATTGTGATACCGTACAGACGGTCGGCCGCTTCCATCGTACCACGTCTATGGGTGATGACGATGAACTGTACCTCGTGAGAAAGTTTATGCAGATAGTCGGC
>CAMODY010000171.1 GCA_946611595.1 uncultured Clostridia bacterium
GGCGCAAGGATCAGGACACGGTAGTCACCGTTGCCGCCGCCCCTCGTATCTCTTAAATAATCGCCCTGTCCTTCAAGGGCAAATCCAAGACCCGGACCGCAGCGCTGCACATTGGCAAATACACCCGGGATCGATTTCGCGCACATACCGGAAATGCCTTCCTGCATCAGACTCATGCCAACTCCACTTGAGGAGGTGAAGGTCCGCATGCCGGCCTGGCGTGCTCCATACACAGTAAAGATGGACGCTGTCTCGCTTTCGGTCTGCCGGAAGATTCGTCCGAGTTCCGGCATTCTCTTAGAAAGATATTCCATGATCTCCGACTGTGGAGTCATCGGATATCCTGCGAAAAGATACGCGCCGCCACGAACAGCACCTTCTGCTAATGCTTCGTTGCCTTTCATTAACACTTTCATGCGTCCACCTCCCGAATCTCAAAGACCGTATCCGGACATACCGTATAGCAGGTCCCGCAGAAAATACATTTTTCAAGGTCTACCTGCACCGGTGTATAGCTTTGTTTATTCATTTCGTTCGAAAAGCTCAGCGCCTCTTTCGGGCAGAAATGCACGCAATATCCGCATGCCTTGCAGGCTTCTCTGTCGATAATAAGCTCTTTCATCGAATCCTTCTTTCTTACTTTTGCCGCGCCTCCCATAAAGGCGCATAGCTGTCTATGTTATTAAAAGTTTAACAGACCGCCTTTGCTTCAACATTAGCCGAATATCTAAAAAGCAAAGCCTTATTTTGGTTCTTCGAACGATGGTGACAAGGGGACGGTTCTTTTGTCACCCGAACTGCGACCTGACGTCTGAAAAAATTTTAAAAAAATATCTTGCAATGCGAGTTAGCCTATGCTAATATATTGTCAGTTAGCAAAGCCTAACCACTTGGTACGACTCAATACCAACTATTCTCATCAGGGGGCTGAACATGATCAAAACAACCTTACATATTACTGATATGGCTTGTGGTATGTGCGAATCACATATCAATGATGCGATCAGAAATGCATTTCAGATCAAAAAAGTTTCTTCTTCCCACACAAAGAATAAAACGGAAATCCTCTCCGAACAGCCTCTTGATGAAGATAAACTGAAAGAAGTAATTTCAGCAACAGGATATACTATGACCGGTATCGATTCTGAAACCTACGAAAAGAAAGGACTATTTCGCAAATAGATTTCCATATTTAGACCTTAATTGTATTTTTAAAGTATTGTGATGTAAGAAACGGGTTCTCTTTTACGAGAACCCGTTTCTTTTAGTGACAAAAGAACCGTCCCCTTGTCACCTAAAATCGGTCTTTTTCTTCTTCAAACAGTTCCGGAAGGATTGCCGCAAGATTTGCAAACTCCTTGATCGTATGCCGAAGAAGGATCATCAACGGTTCCTTCGGAACGCTGGCTCCGTCCGGAAGCGCTTTTACAGGTTTTTTATCCTCAAACTTCCAGCCAAACCAGAAGTGGCTCCGAAGCTCGCCGCCATTTTCGGTCGGGCGGAAGAAATGTGTCATAAAAACTCCGTCATCAATACCGCCACCACAGATAATGGTTCCTTTAAAGTCTTTCAGTTTCTCCTCCGAAAAACCAGCATCTGCAGGATTCCAGAATTTCATGGTAACCGGAGGTTCACACTGTCCCGGATGAATAAACCCTTCATACGTATCATGGCAGGTGTTCCAGTAACGCTCTTTATAGCTTAAGCTGCTGTCCAGATTCTGCTCGCGGTTTAAGCTCCGTGATTCATAATGATCCTCCGGATCCCAGATCTTATAACGGAGCGGCGCAAGGCCGTGCCATGCCCAATACCAGTCCAGCATTTCTGCAGTCACACCCGGCATCGGAGTCAGGTTCGCGATCGTCGCTGTACCATCTTCAAAGAAGCACCATCCATACTCACCCGACAGATAGCCGTCTTCGAACAGAAGATCCTTATCCTGGATCTTCAAAGCCTCTTCCGGCTTCAGTTCCCTTGCAAGAACTTTTTCCGTATGGCCTTCTGCCGGAGGTGTCATCTCACGCTCAAAGAAATGATAATAACTTAATTGTTTTTCTTCTTCCGTTACCGGAACTCGAAATCTTTTTTCCATTTTTTGTCCCGCTTTCTTTACTCGAACCTTGCTTTCCTACTGATGCACAGGGCTATTCCAATGAATCAATGTATTCCGAAGCATTCTCTGCTGCCATACGTCCGGTGTTGATACAGAATGCCATGGTGTTTGCCGGCATTGTAAAAATGTAGGTGTCGCCGTAAATATTGGCCGCATCGGTTCCGACTGCATAAAGTCCAGGAATCTTTTTGAAGTCTTCATTCAGAACTTCCGTCTTATAGTTGATCTTGATTCCGCCAAGTGTACCATAGGCACCGAGGAAACTCTGGATCGCATAGAATGGCGCTTTACTTACCGGGCGCATATAATCACGCTCTTTATTAAAGACGCTGTCATATTTCAGTTCGCAGTCCTCATTATATTCTTCCAGGGTCTCTTTGAAGCCTTCTAGATCAATACCTGTTTTCTCGCAGAGTTCTTCAATCGTATCCGCCTCAAAGTAAGCGCTGTAGCCCTCTTTCTTTGCAGCCTCTGCAGCCTCATCAAAATGGTCAAACACATCCGCACCATGTACGCCCGGATTGCTGACACCATGTTTCTTGTAGTACTTAAGCGTTGCACTGTCCATGATGGTAAAGCAGGTGTGGCCCGGCTGCATGGAGATCGCATTGCCCGTATAGGAAGTTACGCCAAGGCAGTCTTCCGGGAAGAAACGCTTGCCGAGTTTATTGACCCAGAGTACCGGCTGGCGGAATGCACCTTCCAAAACAAAGTGATTTAAGTTATCTGGAATCTGATACATCAGTTCCATCATGGTCTTTGTCTTTGCGGCGCCATGTTTCCACGCCATCTTAATGCCGTCACCGACATTGCCCGGGATACGGAAGGAGAACAGGTCCTTGCCCCATTCATATCCTGTCGCTTCTTTGATCATCTCAGGGTTATCTCCGAAGCCGCCGGTTGCGATAATGACAGCTTTAGCTCTTGCCTCAATCTCTTCACCGTCTTTATCTTTTGCAAGAACGCCAACAATCTTTCCGTCTTCTTCAATCAGATCATAGACCGGCGTCTGCGTAAGGATCGTAGCTCCGAGTTCTTTTGCACGCTCGATCAGAAC
>CAMODY010000172.1 GCA_946611595.1 uncultured Clostridia bacterium
AATGCGCCGCCACTCATTCGGGACGCAGATTGAAAGAGGCACTGGAGTGGCTGGGAAAGGAGCCTGAACTGTATCGGCGTTTGAGTTTGGCTGCGAGAAAAAAGAGAAGCAGAGAGCAGAGCGGTCCGGCATGGCGCTGGGCACCGCCGGCCTTTCTGGCGGCAGGTGCGGCGGCGCTTGCCGGAGGGTTATGGATGCTGTTGGCTGCAGAAGGCGGTTTAAGGGAAGGCAGGGAACTAAACGGACTCCTTTTGTTTGTTCTGGCGGCCTATTTTTTGTTCGCGGGTGTGAATGTGCTTTCCACCGGTCGAGACAGTAAGGCAGCTATCGACAGGGAACTGAAAAATGCTGAGCTGGCAATGGAAAACTATCTCGGAAAATATCCGGACTTTCCTGTTCCGGCGCGATATGCGCACCCGGCAGTGCTGCGATGGATGATGGAAATTCTTGCGGAAGGCAAGGCGGAAAATGAAGATGATGCACTTTCTGAACTGAAAAAGGAACTGAAAGAGTTGAATTCCGACGCGACGGTAGAACAGGTGGTGTACGAGGATGTTATCCGGATCAAGCCGCTGTTTCTGGTGGAAAACTATCGATAACAGATTACATGAAAATGTATTGTGGAGGAAAAACTGATGATTGGTGTGCCTGATGTCGAAGGCGGAAACAGTGAAGTTTCTGCGCCTGGAACGGGGCGGAAAGGTGCTTAATAATTGCCCAAAATATAAAATTCAAGGCTCAATCCCACAAATTTTGTGATTGAGCCATTTTTTCTCCAGGAAGAGCACAGGATTTACGACGAATATATAGCGAAGCGAAATTGACGCACTTTATAGTGTTTTTCTTTCGACAAGATTCATGTCCAAAAGCAGACGATGTGTTGTAGTGCGATGGTTCAGTGTGTCCATAAGCAGGTGAATCCCCATAATAATGCAATCGCGCAGCTGTGTATCCAGAGCAGTCAATGGAGGGTTACTGACTTCGCAGAGCTTGGAGTTATCCTTGCCGATAATGGAGATATCTTCAGGAACTTTTTTGCCAAGCTCGGAGAGCCCGTATAAAAGTCCGATGGCAACACGGTCGCGGATTGCAAGTATTCCGTCTGTATCGGGATGCTCTCTCATTAGCCTTGCCGCAATGTGTTTGCCTCCCTCGATACTGCAATCGGCATCGTCATAACAACAGTAACGGATACCTTCATATTGAAGCATAGCCTGTTCAAAATAGTAGCGTGTCTGCTTCTTTTCTCCAAGCTTATTGTCTAAAATGAGTGCAAGATTGCAGCGGTCCTTTCTGATTAACGCTTCTATACAATCTGCAATCCCCTTTCTTTCATTAGCTCCTTGTCTTCTAATGCTACAGAGTTTTCAACGATTATCTCATCGGTTGTTGGTAAAAATCCCGATGTTATTATCGGCGCTGTAGCTGGTCCTAACTTTGTGTCGCTTGTAAACCAAGGAGCCCAGTTTGGACTTTGGGACCAGTGTGATTACCTCGGATGGTACACTTGCGATTCCACAAATACGTCCGCACTTGCCGCGGCCGGCAACTATCCTTACGGTAAAGGTTCATGGAATCGACCTATGGCCTTTCTGGATGGATGAAATCGAGGGTAATGCGGAATTTGTGCAGAAGTATTCGGACATTGGTAAAAAATACTATAATGCAGAGATTCTCCCTTCTGACATGGGCTATACATGGTATGTAGGCATTAAGGCAATTGTGGCAGCGGCAAGAGAAGCAGAGAATTTAACGCCTGAAGGGATGACAAAAGCTCTGGAGAACGTTCACTTTTCGACCCTATATGGCGACGATCTCTACTTCCGCGATTTTGATCACCAGATGGCACATGCATATTATTATGTAACTGCTGTCGAGGACCAGACAGGAAAATGGTCTATTCCCGTCGGGGAAATCTATGAGGTCTACGAGGGCGAAGAAATGCTCCCTACCAAGGAAGAAGTCCGTACCTTGACGGTTTTTGATCACAATCAAGAAGCAATTCGGCTTTATGAAAAACTTGGATTTAAAATCGAGGAGACAGTTGAGGCGCCAAAGCTGAAATATGTTATGAGAAGGCAAAGGACATCTTATGAAGGAGACAAACAATCATGAATTTATTGATTTCTAAAGTGATCAACAGTGTGATCCAGATCATCCTGTTTGCGATGATTCCGTTTATATGGTGGCTTGTGACCGCAAGAAAAGAGTGCGGTTTTCTTGCATGGATCGGGCTGAAAAGACCGGATGATGTTGAAGGACGCAGGCCTTTACTTTGGGCTGCAGGCATATCTGCTGTCTTTTTACTTGTATCCATTTATGTGCTTTATTCGTTAAGGAACGTCGAAACAGCAACATCGGAGTTCTCAGGACTTGGAGTCAGTGCGATCCCGGCCGTGCTGGTATATGCAGTTTTCAACACAGCGCTTCCTGAGGAAATCCTATTCAGAGGCTTTTTCCTGAAAAGAATAACTGACCGGACAGGTTTTGCGGCAGGAAATATGATCCAGGCATCTCTGTTCGGGCTTTTGCACGGAATCATGTTCTTTTCTTTGGCCGGAATTGTAAAAGCAATCCTGATCGTTCTTTTTACCGGGCTCATTGGTTGGCTCATGGGATACACAAATGAAAAGAAGGCAGGCGGGTCCATTCTGCCCGGGTGGTGCATTCATGCACTTGCAAACATCTTTTCAGGATTGATCTCCGCTTTTGCTGTCTTCCAATAAAAAGCAGCATATGTGAGCCTGATGAGAGGATATCTGCGCAACGATTTGTTTTGAGAATAAAAAAAGAATCGTCTTTAATGTATGGGCGCGGATGAAATTTTTTAAAGGTTTTTATGGCCTATTTAAAGGGATGACCCGGCTCGGATGGTTCAGGAAAGCTCTCGCCGCGGAAGTGGCAGTTATAGTGAACGGAAGTGTCGCTTCTGAGTTACAGACGGATTATTTGGCAAAGCGCTGAGCGTTTGGCGCAATAGAGAACGACCCCAAATGTGCAGTAAAACATTACAGTTTACTTGTGCAATAGAAGCAAAATATTACTTTGATTACTTGCAAGAAAAAAGGCTGGCACTATCTGACTGCTAACAATGGCAGAAGAGGTATCCCGCCGGCGAAATGGAGGAAAATGCCCTTTACTTCAGAAGCCTACAGAATACT
>CAMODY010000173.1 GCA_946611595.1 uncultured Clostridia bacterium
GCAGCATCACTGTTCCAGTTCCCTGTGATCATTGCAAACTTTGCAACGAATTATAAGCCTGGTACATGGACAAGATTCTTCATGTCAAGCTACTGGTGCAATCCGAATTACCCGATCTATTCACTTGGTCTTATCCTCTATATCGCATTGATCGTGTTCTTTGCATATTTCTATACACAGATCACTTTCAACCCGACAGAGGTTGCCAACAATATTAAGAAACAGGGTGGATTCGTTCCTGGTATCAGACCTGGTAAACCGACGGAAGATTATTTCAAGAAAGTTTTGAAATACTTAATCTTTATCGGAGCAATTGGTCTTATCATTATCGCTATCATTCCGATGATCATCTCCGGTGTATTCAATGCATCACTTTCCTTCGCAGGAACGTCCATGATCATCGTAGTAGGCGTAATCTTAGAGACAGCTAAGAAACTGGAATCCATGTTATTAGTAAGAAATTACACAGGATTCCTGGCGAAGCAGTGAGAAGAATAAAGCAGCGGGCATGCTTGCATGCCTGAGCTGATTTATTCGGCGAACTGCAGTCCACGTAGTACGTAGGATGCGAAGCATCCGGGAGTACGGAGTGGACTGAGGGATGCGGGAGCAAAGCGAAGCATCCCGTAAGGAGCCAGTAGATAAAGTAACAATAAGAGAGGCATTACAGTGAAAATCATTATGTTAGGTGCCCCTGGAGCAGGAAAAGGCACACAGGCAAAATTAATTGCTGAAAAATATCAGATTCCACACATTTCTACGGGCGATATTTTCAGAGCAAATATCAAAGAAGGTACTGAGCTCGGTATGAAGGCAAAATCCTTTATGGATGCCGGCGGACTGGTACCGGATGAACTGGTTATCGATCTGGTCGTTGACAGACTGACCTGGGAAGATGCAAAGAACGGATATGTTCTGGATGGTTTTCCAAGAACGATCCCGCAGGCAGAAGCCCTCACCAAAGCACTTGCTGAAAAAGGTGAAAAGATCGATGCCGCAATCGATATCGATGTTCCGGATGAGAACATCATTAACAGAATGGGCGGTAGAAGAGCATGTGTTTCATGCGGAGCTACTTACCATATAGTCAACATCCCGCCGAAGGTAGAAGGCAAATGCGACAAGTGCGGAGCAGACCTGATCCTTCGTGATGACGACAAGCCGGAAACAGTAAAGAACAGACTGGAAGTTTACCATGAGCAGACTCAGCCGCTGATCGATTACTACAAGGCAGAAGGCGTATTAAAGGAAGTTGACGGAACAGTTGACATGAATGATGTATTCAATGCAATTGTTCAGATTTTAGGAGCATAAGAGATGGCTGGAATTACAATTAAGTCTAAACGTGAAATTGATCTGATGAGAGATGCGGGAAAACTTTTAAGAGACGTTCATCTTCGTCTCGGAGAAGAGATCGCACCTGGAATCACGACACTTGATTTAGACAAATTGGGTGAGGAACTGATCCGTAAGACGGACTCTATCCCATCTTTCCTGAACTATGAGGGATACCCTGCATCGGTGTGTGTATCTATCAATGATGAGGTAGTGCATGGTATCCCTACAAAAGATCGGATCATTCAGGATGGAGATATCGTAAGTCTTGATATTGGACTGATCCACAACGGATGGCAGAGCGATGCTGCAAGAACCCATGCAGTCGGCAATGTATCCGAAGAGGCATTGGCACTGATCAAGGTTACGGAAGAGAGTTTCTTCGAAGGCATCAAATTTGCTGTAGCAGGAAATCATTTGCACGATATATCCAATGCGATCGGTAATTACTGCATCGACAGAGGATACGGCGTTGTATATGACCTGGTCGGCCACGGAATAGGTCGCGAAATGCATGAACCACCGCAGGTCCCGAATTTCCCGCAGAAGAGAAGAGGGGTTCTGCTGTGTGCAGGAATGACACTGGCTATCGAGCCAATGATCAATATCGGCCGCGGCGATGTAAAATTCATGAATGACGGATGGACTTGTAAAACAGAAGACGGTTCACTTTCCGCACATTATGAAAACACGATATTGATCACGGACGGAGAGCCGGAGATACTCTCACTTTAGGAGGTAGATATGTCTAAAGCAGATGTAATTGAAATCGAAGGAAAAGTAATCGAAAAATTACCGAACGCAATGTTTCAGGTAGAACTTGAAAACGGACACACGGTATTAGCTCACATCAGCGGTAAGCTTCGTATGAACTACATCCGAATACTTCCTGGTGATAAGGTCACTCTGGAGATGTCTCCTTACGATCTTACCAAGGGCAGAATTATCTGGAGAGACAAATAAGTAAAATTTGTTCTTGCACCAAGGAATTGTTTGTGATACTATGGTGAGCGGACTTTCGCGCGGTAGAAGTTTTTTTACTGCGCTCACAGTATTGAAAGGAGTGTTTGACATGAAGGTAAGAGCATCAGTTAAACCGATTTGTGAAAAGTGCAAAGTTATTAAAAGAAAAGGCAAAATCAGAATCATCTGTGAGAACCCGAAACATAAACAGGTTCAGGGTTAAGTTGTCTAATTATTTAACGGAGGTAGAATAAATGGCTCGTATTTCGGGAATTGATTTACCAAAAGACAAACGTGTAGAAATCGGATTGACTTACATCTATGGCATCGGCAGACCGAGCGCAACAAAGATTGTTGAAGCTGCCGGCGTAGATCCGGACACACGTGTAAAAGACCTGACTGACGAAGAAGTTAAAAAACTTAGTGAGATCATCGAAGGTCATTACATGGTCGAAGGTGAATTAAGAAGAGAAGTCGCTATGAACATCAAGCGTCTTCAGGAGATCGGATGCTACAGAGGCATTCGTCATCGTAAGGGCCTGCCGGTTCGTGGTCAGAAAACAAAGACCAACGCAAGAACCCGCAAAGGTCCGAAGAGAACTGTAGCAAACAAGAAAAAATAACAAGTAATCCCGAAACCGGAACATTTCTATATATATAGTAAAAACCGGAACGGGAACCCATAAGGGAGGTTAGTTTAGAAAATGGCAGCAAAAAAAGTTACGAAAAAAGTGACCAAAAAGCGCGTTAAGAAAAACGTTGAACGTGGACAGGCGCATATTCAGTCATCATTTAACAATACTATCGTGACCTTAACTGATACTGAAGGTAACGCTCTTAGCTGGGCAAG
>CAMODY010000174.1 GCA_946611595.1 uncultured Clostridia bacterium
TTTATTCTGCGGTCTCATGATAACAAATCCGGCGGGCTTCTGCGTGACGAGTTCTTTATCCGGCTCGCCTGCATAAAAGGCAAAGCAGCCCACAAAAGCCATTGCCGACCTAGGATTCTTCTTATCCGTGACAAAAATCTTCTCTGCTTTTGTTGTATCGTTCAGCTCATATATCATTTAATTTCTCCGCTTTTTCTTCTTTATCGGATAGCAGACAATCCGCTCAGTTATCTTCCAATATCCTCAGCGCTTCTTTATAATCCTGCCCGAGTATTTCCTGTGTTTTCTCAAAAACGTATTTCTCATGCAGTCTCGTCTGGACTTTAAGAAATTCTTTCTTTCCATATTTCCTGATATAAAGAGACTGAGCCTTTGCAGCATTTGCTCCGTCATTTGTCGGTACATAGAATCCCTTTTCACAGGTCTCAAGATCAGTACATCCGTAGCAGCCGTCTATGTTCTTCTCATTGCAACACTTTACGTTGGGACATATCCTGTCTTCTGAACACGTTGCAAAGGAACAGACATTATAATCTGTTCTGCAGCCTCCGCACCATTCGCCGAGAAAACAATGATTGCAGGACAAGCCGCAGATCGCGGCCGGATCCGCGCCTTTTCTGGCGATCTTGCAGAGCCGGTTTTTTATGCGCCGCATAGCTTCAATGTGCATGATCCAATGGCGTGAAAAAGGCATCTGAATGAGTCCTTTAACATCCTTGCCGCACCAGTAATCTATCAGCCAGAATGCGTTTTCATCAGTACTTACACATTTACTGTACATCAGCTTCTGTTTTGTATCTTCATTGAACTTTCTTTTTAAGTCTTTGTACTGTAACTGAAAAAGAAGCTGATCCGTTGATTCCTTCACAGCTTTTGCATACAGGTAGAGTTCTGGCACATTCAGTTTCTTCGAAAACTCAGCTATATCATTTCCTTCAAGTTCATTTCCGGTTGTGATGATCGGGGATGCGATCTTTTCAGGATATTTTTCGCGAAACAATATCTGCTCATCCTCTGCTATCATTTCATGAGCCACGATATCCTCTATCCTGAAAATATGCCAAATGGAATATGCAAGAGTCTTACTGTGATATCCTTTGACGCCCGCAAACGGCATTTGAAAAAAAGCTTTCTCGGGATACCCTTCAACTATCCAGGTTATCTGCTGAAAAAGCTCTTTTCGGAATTCGATCAGTTTCTGAACAGCCTCTTTGAATGTTGCTTCTTTTGAAAAGAGTTTCTGTATTTCTTTATTCTTCTCTGACCAGTCTTTATCCATTCAAACTCCATTCTCAAAGATACTTTTCTTCATATTCGTCAATGGGGATCGGTTTACTGTAGTAGTAACCTTGAATGATCTCGCAGCCGAGCTCGCGCAGACGGTCGACCTGTATGCGTCTTTCGGCGCCTTCGGCCAGGCAGACAAACCCGAGTTCCTTTGCAAGGGTAATTATGTGCCTCAAAACAATAATGTCTTCATTACGTTCAGAATCATCGGCGATCGTGTCGACAAAGCTCTTGTCGATTTTTAACGTATCGATTGGCATCTGTGTCAGAAGAGACAGTGAAGAATAACCTGTTCCGAAATCGTCCATGGATATTTTAAAGCCACGGTCCCTGAGCTCCTGCAGAACGGAGAGCATGTGTTCCATATTATCGTACGTGGCGCTTTCTGTAAGCTCAAAGTCTATAAGGTGATGATCAACTCCATATGAGTCAACAATGCCTACAAGTTTATCGATAAGGTTTTCATCATACATGCGGCTGCGGGAAAGGTTCACTGAAATAGGAAAAAGCAGTTTTCCTTCATTCTTCCAGCGTTCCATGGTCTTACAGATTTTTTCCAGAACAAGATCATCAATTTTAGCAATAGTGCCGTCTTTTTCAAAATACGGAATGAATCTTCCCGGCGATAAAAACTCCTTGTTCTTGTAATTCCAACGGATGAGCGCCTCAGCACCCTTGATTTTTTCTGTTTCAATATCAAATTTGGGTTGAAGATACACAACAAATTCTTCCTGTTCGAGCGCTGTTTCTACATAGGCCTTTATGTAGTTACCCCATGAAAGGTCGTCGTGCATTTTATCCGTATAAAATATGATTTCCGTGCCCTTTTGATCTGTACAGAGCGCCTGCGCCATCTTTGCGGCATCTGCAACTCTATTTCCGGAAAGCATGGCACGCCGCATAGGAACAACGCCGCACTTGTAATAAATCCTATAATACGGATCTTCTTCCAGCACGGAATTTTCTTCAAAGAAATCCTGAAGTTTCTGTTTCAGTTCCGCCTCCGGCATATCCTTAAGGAGCATTGCAAAATTATCATTATGGCATCGCGCGCTCGCATAAACAAAATCCGACTCATTCATTGCTTTTACGATATTGCTCAAAACCTTGTTGGCAACTATGTGCCCATAGGCTTCATTTATAACGCGGAATTGTTTAATATCAAAATGTGCAAAGGCATAGTCTTTGATCCCTCTGTCTCCGGGAACTTCCAGAAAAGCCTCAAGATGACTCCAGTTGTAATTCCCGGTTATCAGATCCGTGAACGCAAGCCTGTATAAATCTTCTTTTTGGAACTGATCGTAATCATCTTTCATAACACGAAGCGCCTTATCGCTATAAAGCTTCCATTCATGCAGAATCCTGATCTTTTTATATCCGTGAAAAACACTGATCACTTCAGGTTCTTCTTCTATGCATAAATCGCTGTAGGGCCTGTGAGCATTATCATCCCTTGCAATTTCTTCAAATAAATCCCTGATAAACGGAAGATCGATCTTAGCGTCATCATCAATTTCAACTGAATAAAAAAATGAAGCATCAAGCTCAATTGATTTCAGTTCTGTCGGATACTCAATGTGCGGATCGCTGTTTCTGAATTCAATACCTATAACCTCTTTGGGCAAAGGGCGGACAAAAAAGACACCCGGGTAGTCATAAGTTCCAAAGGCGTCAGCATATTTTTCTACTGACGGCGGAAGCACCCCTTTATAGAAGGACTGGATATCCTCTTCCGAAGCGTCCACGTAATAGAGAGTTCTTTTGGGTTTATACAATTGATTGAGTTTGTTAATGATCATACCAATACCTTAACACAAAAAGAGCATTTACAAAATACGTCATTGCCGCGTT
>CAMODY010000175.1 GCA_946611595.1 uncultured Clostridia bacterium
AATTACGATGCTTCTTCCCTTGCGAAAAAGCAGGAAGATAAAATGAAACTGCAGGAAGAATTAGGGCTTGAAGTAAACAAAGACATTCCGCTCTTTGTGATCATCAGCCGCCTGACAGAGCAAAAAGGCTTAGACCTTGTCAATTACCTGCTTCCGGAATTTCAAAAGAGAACCATGCAGCTTGCTGTATTAGGTGTCGGAGATCCGGAATACGAAAACGCATTCCGCTATTATGCAGGAATCGATCCGGCGAAATTCTCGGCGCAGATCAAGTTTGATGGCGGTCTCTCCCACCGCATGTATGCAGGTGCAGATGTGATGCTGGTTCCATCCCGCTTTGAACCTTGCGGCCTTACGCAGATGATCGCAATGCGTTACGGAACGCTTCCGTTAGTTCGCGAAACAGGCGGTTTAAAGGACACTGTTCACGAAGACAACGGTTTCTCCTTCCTGACCTTTAATGCAGGCGATATGCTTTATGCTGTTGACTGTGCATTAGACGTCTGGTTCAACCACAAAAAACGCTGGACTTCCATGCAGAAGACGGGAATGTCAGAGGACTATTCCTGGAAGGCATCCGCAAAGGAATATCGGAAACTGTACAGCGAATTAGTATAACGCAGTCGAATACATTCCCGCCGGCTATAAGCTCGCGGGAAAACGCGGGAGCAAGAATAAAAAACAAATGGGGAGGGGTAAGCCCTCCCCTCAATACAGAACAGATTGAAGGAGTAGTATGATGCAGATCTGTCATAATTCCCAGGACGTCAGATACCGACTTCCGTTTGGCGCCGTAGAGTGCGGACGGACGGTTATGCTCAATTTATATGCGCCGGGCTGTCACGGAGCCTCCGTACGTTTGTGGCAGGAAGGCAAAGGCGAGACTATGGTTCCCATGGAACAGAGCGCTGCCCTCTTCCGCGCAAAAATAAAAATGCCTGATGAACCTTGCGTTCTCTGGTATTTTTTTGTCGCCAATTATGGCGATAAGATCATTTGCTACGGAAATAATCCGGAGTCATTGGGCGGTGAGGGCTGTGTCTATGAAAACACCCAGCCGCCGTCTTTCCAGATCACCGTCTATAATCCTTTCGAGACTCCTTCCTGGTATAAAAATGCACTGGTCTATCAGATCTTTCCGGACCGTTTTGCAAGAGGGGAAGACTTTGAAAAGCGGAAAGAAGCTGCCACATTACCGGAAGGATGGCAGGGCCCTTCCCGCTATTTCGAAGATGATTGGGACAACCTCCCGCACTATATCAAAGATGATGCCGGCAATGTTACAAACTGGCAATTCTTCGGCGGAACTTTGAACGGTATCCGCGAAAAAATTCCTTACCTGAAATCACTTGGCGTTACAGCGCTTTATTTAAACCCGATCTTTAAAGCGGCCTCCAACCACCGGTACGACACTGCTGACTATATGCAGGTAGATCCGCTCTTAGGTGATAATGAAACTTTCCGTCTCCTTGCAGAAGAATGCAAAAAGAACGGTATACGGATCATCTTAGACGGCGTGTTCTCACATACCGGCGCAGACAGTATCTACTTTGACAAATATCAAAACTACGAAAAGATCGGCAATAAAAAGAATGGAAAATCCTTCGAGAAATCGCAGGGTGCTTATCATCACGAAAACTCAAGATACCGCAGCTGGTATCGTTTTAAAAATGAACACCCGGGATACGAATGCTGGTGGGGTGTTACAGATCTTCCGAATGTAGAAGAGACTGCCCCTACTTACGATATGTTCATCAACGGCCCCGGCGGCGTGATCGAAAACTGGATCCAGCTTGGCGCTTCCGGTTTCCGTCTTGACGTGGCGGATGAACTGCCGGATTCCTTTATCAAAAATATTCACGACTGCTTAAAGGAACCGGATCCGGACAATCTCCTGATCGGAGAAGTCTGGGAAGATGCCAGCAACAAATATAGTTACGGAGAATTAAGAGCCTACTTCTCCGGTGACGAACTCGACGGAACCATGAACTATCCGTTCCGCGACAATGCGATCGATTATGTGCTTGGAAAAGAAAGTGCGGAAATGTTCTGCCGGAAAATGCGAAGCATGGAAGAAAACTATCCGAAAGAAGCGTTCTATGGCTCTTTGAACTTAATCGGCGGACATGACTGCGAACGTATTCTTTCTGTACTTGGACACTATGGCCATGCAGAAGGTGATCATACAAGAGGTGATGGGCGTTTTATGCCGAAGGGCGCAGCGCTCTATCTAGATGGGGATCAGTATGTGGATGCACGAAAGAAGTTGAAACTCCTCTCTTCTCTCCAGTATGTGATGCCTGGCGTTCCTTGTGTTTATTACGGAGACGAAGCAGGCGTGCAGGGAAGCCGAGATCCGGATAACCGCAGAACATATCCTTGGGGACACGAAGATCAGGATATTCTCTACCATTACCGCATGCTTGGACTAATCTACGAATCACACCCGGCATTAAAGGAAGGGGCATTCGAGATCTGTGAGCGCGAGGGCTGCTTATTTGTTATCCGCTCAAACGAAGACGAGACGATCCTTACGATCATTAATCCAACGTATGATAAAAAATACTTTTCCGAAAACTTTAAGAGTCTGTTCAGCCGCAGCCATAAAAACAAAAAATTCGTCTACGGACTTGAACTTTTAAATTCCGTAGAAGTTACGCTGACGGAAACTGCCCTTGAAACACAGGTCGAACCGCTTTCTGCCCAGATCATTTTATTAAAGCAGGAAGCACCGAAGCCGCTTGAGCTTCCGAAAGCATCCGGTGTTTTATGTCACTTAAGTTCACTCCCGGAAATCGGAAGCGAGAGCAATGCAGAAAGTCTGGCTCCATCTAGATCACAGATTCATTTTAAAGGGGCACTCGGAAAACGCGGCCACGCATTTGTTGACTGGCTTGCCGAAAGCGGCTTTACGCTCTGGCAGCTCCTTCCGGTAAATCCGGTCGGCGCCGGAAACTCACCGTATTTCTGCCCGAGTGTTTTTGCAGGAGAGGCACGTTATATTGACCCGGATGAGATTCCGGACGATCACGGTTTTGAAGCATTCTGCAAAGAGAATGCTTACTGGCTTGATGACTGGGCAGAAT
>CAMODY010000176.1 GCA_946611595.1 uncultured Clostridia bacterium
GAAGAAAGATAACCTTCCTTGCAAGCGGGGATTTATCCCACAAATTAAAAGAAGACGGACCTTATGGCTATGTGAAGGAAGGCCCTGAATTTGATGATCAGGTAACAGACATCATGAAACGCTGTGACCTTCCGGCTTTCAGCAAGTTTGATGAACACTTTCTGGATTGCGCGGCAGAATGCGGTCTTCCCGGATTTATCATGATGAGCGGAGCACTGGAAAACTATCAGGTAAGTTCTGAATTTTTATCTTATGAGGGACCATTTGGAGTTGGCTATGCGATCTGCGCATTCAAATGCGTGGATAAATATATTGCGCTTGCCAAGAAAACGCTGGAAACTTTTATCCGGGAAGGGAGACAGCTGAGCCTGTCCGATCTGAATCCGGAGGAAATGACGGATGAAATGAGAAACAGCCGCAACGGCACCTTTGTTTCTATTCATAAAAATGGAGAGCTGCGTGGCTGCATTGGTACGATCCAGCCGTGGACAAGCTGTGTGGCGGAAGAAATCCTTTCGATGGCGGTAGAAGCCGGAACCAGAGACCCGAGATTTCCGGCAGTCAGTGCAGCTGAGTTGGATGAACTTGTATATGACGTCGATGTCCTGCAGCCTGCAGAGCCGGCTTCTCCTGATGAACTCGATGCAAAGAAATATGGCGTGATCGTAACATCCGGATTTAAACGGGGACTATTGCTTCCGAACTTGGAAGGCGTAGATACGCCGGGACAGCAGATCCGGATTGCCATGATGAAAGCCGGCATCGAAGAAGGAGAAGATATCCAGCTGGAAAGGTTTACGGTAGAAAGGCATGAGTGACATCATCTGCAATGTTTGTCCGCATCAGTGCATTTTAAAGGAAGGACAGACAGGCTATTGCACGGCGAGGGCACATCCTGTAAATAAGAGCATGAAAGATGTGCATAGGTTTGGCTCAATAAGTTCTAATTACGGCGAAGTCACCTCGCTTGCGCTTGATCCGATTGAGAAAAAGCCACTTAAGAACTTTATGCCCGGAAGTTTTATCTTGTCTGTTGGCTCGTGGGGATGTAATATGAAGTGTCCGTGGTGCCAGAACGACAGCATTTCCAGAGGCAGGTGCAGACATATTGTCATGACGCCTGAAGAACTGCTTGAAAAAGCACTGGAGTCTAAAAACAATATCGGCATTGCCTATACCTACAATGAACCACTGATTGGTTATGAGTTTGTACGCGATACAGCAAAGCTGATAAAAGAGGCAGGCCTTAAGAATGTGCTGGTCTCAAATGGAATGGCATCGGAAGAGGTTTTTCATGAAGTCCTGCCATATCTCGATGCAATGAATATCGACCTCAAAACGATCAATGCTCAAAAGTACCGAAAGATCGGCGGAGACCTCGAGGCGATACTTAACAATATCCGGACAGCGAAAAAGACAGCACATGTGGAACTTACCACACTCATCGTTCCGGGATTCAATGACGATGAAGAAGAGATGAAGCAGCTTTCCGCTACGGTCGCGGAGATCGATCCGAAGATTCCGCTTCATGTGACACGCTTTTTCCCGGCCGGAGAGATGTGGGATGCAAAGCCGACACCGCTTGAGACGTTATTCCGAATGGTAGATATTGCAAAGCAGTCTTTGGAATATGTTTATCCCGGAAACGTTTAAGAAAAGGACAAAGTAAACAGAGCAAATAATGACACAAGAAACTTTCAAAGAAAAACTAATTAAATATTTGACGATCTACTGGACCATGTTCAAGATCGGTATTACGACCTTTGGCGGCGGTTATGCCATGGTCGCAATTATTGACCGGGAACTGTGTGACAGAAAACACTGGATCGATAAAGAAGAACTGCTAAATTATATCGCCATTGCCCAGATCACTCCGGGTATCATTGCTGTTAATACTTCGACATTTGTTGGACGGAAGCGAGGCGGAGTTTTGGGCGGCATCATTGCAACTCTGGGAGTCGTTACTCCTTCTATAATTATCATTATGATCATTGCGGCGCTGCTTACAAACTTTGCCGATAATGAATATGTAAAGCACGCATTTGCAGGTATTCGCGTATGCGTTTGCGTGCTGATCGTAAACGCAACGATCGGATTTATCAAAAAGACTGTCGTTGATGTCCTTACGATCATTATTTTCCTTTGTGTTTTTGTAACAGCAGCGTTCACTAGAATCGAAACGGTATTCATCGTTCTGGTTGTGATCGCGGCAAGTGTTGTTTGGACGCTGATCGTCAGCAAGAAAGATCCAGCAGCAGTAGGGCATGCTCCGGGCAAAGAGGAGAGCGGCATAAAAGATGCAGCACAGAACAATGATAAGAAGGGAGGAGCAAAATGATCCTCCAGTTACTCATGATGTGTCTGCAGTTTTTTAAGACCGGTCTTTTTGCAGTTGGCGGCGGCCTGGCAACGATCCCGTTTCTTTATGAGATCAGTGATCAGTTCGGCTGGTTCACCCATCACGACATCTTAAACTTTATCGCTGTATCAGAAGCAACGCCGGGACCTGTAGGCGTTAATATGGCAACCTATGCCGGATTCCTGACCTTTGGCTGGTACGGAGCGATCCTTTCTACATTGTCGCTGGTATTGCCGTCTGTCATCATCATTCTGATCATTGCCAGATTACTGGACAAATTCCAAAGCAATCGCTTTGTGATCGGTGGTTTTAAATGGCTGCGCCCGGCATCAACAGCCCTGATCGCAGCGGCAGGTTTGAACGTTATCCTGGTCGTTTTCTTTGATGCAGAGAAGATCACCTTTGACATGTTTGGTCATATCAGTCAGATCATTACGCATATCAATTGGGTGGCGCTGATCATGTTTGCCTGCCTGTTCTTTATAATGAAAACATTCAAAGGACACCCGCTGATCTTTATTCTGATTTCGGCCGGATTGGGCATCATATTAAAGTTGTAGAAAAAAATAAAATAATCATTGAAATCAGAAAAACTTGTGTTATAATAACACTTGCGTTTCGGAAAAAAGGAACGAAAAATGCGGAGGTGTCGGAACTGGCAGACGAGCTAGACTAAGGATCTAGTGGCCGCAAGGCCGTGAGGGTTCAAGTCCCTTCCTCCGCAT
>CAMODY010000177.1 GCA_946611595.1 uncultured Clostridia bacterium
GGCCTCTGCCTTGGCGTTGCAACGGACCAGACACCGAACTCCGTACAGGCAGCGATGGCAGCAGACATGATGGATATGCTCATGGGCAACATGGAAAAACCGGGCGTTCCGATGCAGCGCTTCCGCACAAGTGGCGTGCTGAAAGTTCCGAACTATCCGGTACCGGTTGCAGAAAAATGCATCTCCGAAGAGCAGTATAAGAAACGTCTCGGCGGACAGGAATTCAAAGGCCTTTCCATCTGGTATGCGGGCCATCCGGGAAGCGTGCTTGAAGCGATCCTCACCGGAAAACCGTATCAGCCGAAGGTCTGGATCGACCGTTCCGGTAACAAGCTTGGCGTTTTAGCGGAAGCCGGAAGATGGAAAGAAGCAATCGATAAATTAGAGTTCATCGTTCATATGTATATGTATCCGACCTCCTTCTCAACTTATGCGGACGTTCTGCTTCCGACAGAAGAGTGGCTGGAGACAGACATGATCGTTGAGACCTGCAACACACTGGTTGCAAGGCAGCAGGTGGTTCACCTTTGGGAGACCAAGGACGAGACCGTGATCTGGTCGAACCTTGCAAAAGCCTGCGCAGAGCGCGGACATGAGATGTGCCAGAAAGCCTTCGATCCGGAATTCATGGGCGAGGATCTTGCTTACTGGGATTCCATCGAAGAGTTCTTTGATCAGCTGACACCGGCGGTCGGAATGACATGGAAAGAGATGAAAGAAAAGGCTCCGTTCGAATACCTGCCACAGGATGAATGGAAGACCTATTACGTATATCTGCAGGAAGATCCGGAAACCGGAACACTCAAAGGATTTGACACTCCGTCAAAGAAACTTGAGATGTACTGCGAGCGCATGGTAGAGCTTGGACGCAGCGGACAGCCGTTCATGCCGTATCCGATGGAGCCTGCTTCCAAGGACTATGACCCGCTTCCGTATTATTTAGAGCCGGTTGAAAGTCCGAGAAGAGATGAGTTTAAAGACGAGTATCCGCTTGTTATGACAAATGGCCGTGTGCCGTTCTTCCACCACGGAACCTTGAGAAACGTTCCAAGACTTCGTGAGATGTATCCGGCACCGGAACTCTGGATCAGTCCGGAAGATGCCGCAAAAGAAGGAATCGAAACAGACAACTGGGTATGGATCGAGTCCAAGAGAGGAAAGATCCGTGCGAAGGCGCTCGTCACAAAAGGCATCAAGCCGGGTACCGTCTGCATGGAGAGATTCTGGAATCCGGAGACGATCCACACCGAGACCCACGGATGGCAGGAGATGAACGTCAACGTTCTTTCCAAGTCCACCGCACCATATAACGACATTGTAGGAACCCACACCTTAAGAGCTTATCAGGTCAAGGTAACGAGAGCTGAAGAAGGCCCGAAGGGTGTATGGACAAGACCGGAAGAATTCAAATCATGGCTTCCGCTTGCGAAGTAAGAGACGGAAGTAGGAGGACTAGTTATGAGCCAATTAGCAATGGTTGTTGAAGTAGATAGATGCATCGGCTGCAAGGGTGGCTGCCAGATCGCCTGCAAGACCGAGCACAATATTTCCCTCGGAAGATCAAGAAGTACGCTCTATACGATGGGACCGACGGGAACGTTCCCGAACCTGGAAATGTATTATCTTCCGGTGATGTGCCAGCAGTGCGAAAACCCGGCGTGCGTCAAGGTCTGCCCGACAGGCGCCTGCATGAAGATGGATGAGGACGGCGTTGTTCTGATCGATACCGATGTCTGCATCGGATGCCGCGCATGCATCAATGCATGTCCGTATCACTGCAACAGCTTTAATCAGGAAATGAGAGTGTCCGATAAATGCACGCTCTGCTTTGAGCGCAGAGAAGAAGGGCTTCAGCCGGCATGCGTTAGAAACTGCGCAGGCGGTGCGCTTCACTTCGGAGATATTGATGATCCGGAAAGCGAAGTATCCAAGCTTCTTGCGGAAAACGAAGGACATGTTTATACGCTTCCGAATAAGAACGGATGCAATCCATCCGGCCGCTTCATTTTAAAGAATGCGAAATGGATCGACATGATGCCATATGCATTCGAAAAAGCATTAAAGGAGGGCACATTAGATGAGTAAGAACCTGAATGAACTGAAATACCGCGAGCTGATGTACCGCTTCTTAGCCAGCGTGTTTATCGAAGAGGTAAACAAGGAGATGCTGGATGCGTTGCTAGAGATGGAGTTCCCGAAGATTGAGGAACCGGAAGTAAATTATGAGCAGGACCTTAAAGCAGGATACGAACTTCTCGCAGAAGTTATTGACCAGTTCCGCGGAAAGGATGAGAAAGAAACTGCAGACATGCTCGAAGACCTTGCGGCAGATTACGCAAAGACGTTCCTGGCAGCAGGTGATGCAGCCGGTAAAGCAGCATTCCCGTATGAGTCCGTTTATACCGGAACTGACAGCCAGTTTGGTGGCAGCGTGCAGATGAACCTGAACGCAGAGTATGCGGCAAGAGGTTTTTCCATGAGAGAGGATATGTTCAAGATCATGGAAGATCACATCGGACTTGAACTGAACTATATGGCAGAGCTTTTGAAAGAACAGGTGGAGATGATCGAAGCCGGCGAAGAGAAAAAAGCTGACAAACTGTCAAAAGATATGAAGAAATTCTTCCGCCGTCATATCAGCAACTGGGTAAACCTGTTTGCGAATGATATTTATAAATACACGCAGCGTGATTTCTATAAAGCAATCGCAAGAATCCTGCTTGGATTTATGGAGATGGAGCAGAAGACAATCTTAGGATAGAAAAATAACTGAGCCTGAAATTAGCAGGGGAGAAATGAAAAACAACCCCAAGATAATCAGGAGAGGATCGAGGAAAAATGGGATACAAAACAGACAGACTTTCGATGGACGAGATCTTAGCGCAGCTTTCTGAAGACTACGTGATCTTTGCTCCGAAGTGGGATAAATTTAAAAAGAATGTACGGTTTGGACAGATCAAATCTGTTTCCGAAATCGTGCTGGATCGTCAAACGGACTTTTCCGCAAAAGAGGCGTTCTATCCGATCTCCCAGGTCATGGTCTACTTCAAGACGGATGACATTGAGGAAGAGGAACTGAAGGA
>CAMODY010000178.1 GCA_946611595.1 uncultured Clostridia bacterium
CGTCTACATCCGGCGCATCCATGCGGCTTCTTCCGACATAGGCTTCCTCTTCCGGCAATTTACCCTCGACGATTATATCAAATGTCTCGCCTTTTTTCTCTAAAAGTTTTTTCTCAGAAATTTCTTCCTGCAGTTTCATGATCTCGTCCCTGCGGGCGATTTTTACAGCCTCATCAACCTGATTCTCAAAATCATGCGCGGGAGTTCCCTCTTCTCTGGAATAGGTAAAGACTCCTAAGTGATCAAACTGCATTTCCTTCACAAAATCAACTAAGATTTTATGGTCTTCCTCTGTTTCTCCCGGAAAGCCGGAGATCAAGGAGGTTCTGAGCGTTACACCCGGAACGATCTCGCGTGCTTTCTTTATCGTCTCCACAATACTGTCGTGAGACGTTCTGCGTCCCATGCGCTTTAAGATCTTATCCGAGGCATGCTGGATCGGCATATCAATATACTTGCAGATCTTCTCTTCTTCGGCCATCACACGAAGGAATTCTTCTGAAATATCCTCCGGATAGCAGTAAAGGACACGGATCCACTTAAAACCATCGATCATGCAGAGTTTTCTTAAAAGCTCCGGTAGCTTATATTCGCCATATAAGTCTTTTCCATAAATACTGGTTTCCTGTGCAACAACGATCAGTTCTTTTACGCCTTGCTGTGCAAGATACTCTGCTTCTTCAAGCAAATGATCCATGGTAAAAGAACGGTAAGCGCCACGAATATTCGGAATAACACAGTAAGTGCAATGCTTATTACAGCCTTCTGCAATCTTTAAAAATTCAAAATGCCCCGGAGTTGTAAGCACTCTTTTCGGCTCTTTTGTTTCTTCCGGAACATCCTCATCCGCTAAAGCACACGCTTTAATAATAGAAGGAAGTTCATTCACTCCACAGACAATATCAACTTCCGGAAGTTCTGTCTTGATCTCTTCCCGGTAGCGCTCTGCAAGGCAGCCGGCAACGACCAGTTTCTTGCAAACACCCTCTGTTTTCATCTGCGCCATATCTAAAATGGCCTCGATGGATTCTTCTTTTGCCGCATCAATAAAACAGCAGGTGTTGACAACGATAATGTCCGCCTGAGTTTCATCATCAGTAAAAGAAAAGCCGGAAGCAGCTAAATGCCCCAGCATCTCTTCTGAATCTACTCTATTTTTATCGCATCCCAGCGATACAAAAAAGATTTTATTCTTCGTCATCTTTGTTAAGAATCTTAACTTTCTGAGAATAGATCTCATCAACAGCAGTAGAAAGCGGCTTTGCATCCGGCTCATCTACCAGCGGTTCAGCACCGTCTACAAGCTGACGTGCTCTTTTAGAAGCAGCCATAACGATAGAATATCTGCTCTGTACGACCGGCTGTTCTCCGTTTTCAACATCGCTGTTTACAGCGTCCATAAGGTCTGTATAAGATGGATGTAACATATTTTCACTCTCCTGTTTTGTTTTCTTCCTTAATGTTCAGTACAATAGTATGCAACATTTCAACAGATTTTTCAACCTCTTCATTTACAATTACATAATCGTACTGATCGACGTATTCAATCTCTTCCATCGCTCTTAAAAGGCGCTTTTTGATCTGCTCTTCGGTTTCCGATCCTCTGCCTCTTAAGCGGCGTTCAAGTTCTTCCATATCCGGCGGCATGATAAAGATCAATACTGCCTCCGGGATCTGGTCACGGACCTGGAATGCACCCTGAAGTTCGATCTCAAGGATCACATTCTTGCCCTGATCCATCTGGGCCAATACCCAGTCTTTCGGAGTTCCGTAATAATTATCGACATACTTGGCATATTCTAAAAGCTGGCCGTTCTTAATACGATCCTCAAACTCTTCTTTTGTAATGAAAAAGTATTCTCTTCCATCTACTTCTCCGGGTCTTGGATCCCTGGTCGTTGCGGAAATCGAAAGCTCATAATCCGGATACTTTTCCATGATCCGTTTACAGATGGTTCCTTTTCCGGCTCCTGACAGTCCTGAAACGATTAGTAATACGCCTTTGTCCATACTTCGCTGCTCCTTTTATTCGATGTTCTGAACCTGTTCCCTGATCTTTTCGATGCAGGTCTTAAGTTCAATACCCTTGTTGGTGATCTCGATATCATTGGATTTTGAAAGGATCGTATTGGATTCGCGGTTCATCTCCTGTGCCACAAAGTCCATATTTCTTCCTTTTTCATTCTTGGAATCCAAGAGGTCTCTCATATGCTTAATGTGGGTGCGAAGACGTACCAGTTCTTCATCAACAGCGATCTTATCCGCATACATGGTAACTTCGGCCGCAATACGGGACTCGTCAATCAGAGAGTTCTCAAGCAGCTCTTTTGTACGCTCTTCAAGTTTGCAGCGGTATTCTGTGATGATGGACGGAAGGCGCTCTTCGATAAAGTCGACATGAGAATCCATCTCATCCAGTTTTCCTAAGATATCTTTCTTTAAGGCCTCGCCTTCTTTTGCGCGAGTCTCGGCAAAATTCTTGAACGCTTCTTCTAAAGCACTCTTTAAAAGATTCCACATTTCCTCTTCGTTGATCTCATGCTCTTCTAAGGTTAAGACATCTGGAGATTTTGCAATGGTGGAAGTGCGGATATCATCGACGATCCCAAGATCTTCCTGAATTTTCTTATGATATTCAAAGTATTCCTTTGCCAGTTCTTTATTGTATTTTAAGCTGGCACTTCCTTCTCCCATATCTTCATAGGAAATAAACATGTCGATTTTTCCTCTGGATGCATAAGTCTTAAGAAGATTACGGATCTGGATCTCAAATAAATTAAATTTGCGTGGCATTTTGATGTTGAGATCAAAATACTTGTAGTTTACGGACTTCAGTTCTACGGTGATTTTTTTGTCGTTTTTGATCTGCTCAAAACGACCAAAACCTGTCATGCTGTAAATCATATATTACTTATTCCTTCTGTAGTGATATTATAGCTTTCGAACCTGTGACAAACTGTCAAAAATGCGAAAGCAGTTTAGTTAAAATAATAATCGAAAATGTAGCCTGCGTAGTCTACCGCTCTCATCGGGGCTTCATTCATGTTGTCTACTATAACACAAAG
>CAMODY010000179.1 GCA_946611595.1 uncultured Clostridia bacterium
TCTGTTCCGTCACAGATACCATCGACCTCAAGCTCTTTACCTCTGATGTATTTATCTACGAGGACCGGCTTGTCTGCATCGATTTCAACCGCTGTCTTTAAGTAGTGGCGCAGCTGTGCTTCGTTGGATACGATCTGCATTGCACGTCCGCCGAGAACGAAGGAAGGACGTACGAGAACCGGATAGCCGATCTCTTCTGCAACTTTTACGCCGTCTTCGATGTGTGTGATCGCCTGTCCTTTCGGCTGAGGGATATCAAGATCTAAGAGGACTTTTTCGAAGCTGTCTCTGTTTTCTGCGCGCTCAATCGCTTCGCAGCTTGTTCCAATGAGTTCAACGCCGCGCTCCATCAAAGGCTGTGCGAGGTTGATCGCGGTCTGTCCGCCTAAGGTTGCGATGACGCCTTCCGGCTGTTCGAAATCGATGATCGCCATAACGTCTTCTGTTGTCAGCGGCTCAAAGTACAGCTTATCTGCTGTTGTATAGTCTGTGGAAACGGTCTCCGGGTTGTTGTTGATAATGATCGCCTCGTAGCCGCTTCTCTTGATCGTCTGTGCTGCATGGACGGAAGAGTAGTCGAACTCAACACCCTGGCCGATACGGATCGGGCCTGCGCCAAGTACGATGACTTTTTTCTTGTCCGTTAATCTGGACTCATTTTCTCCGGTGTAGGAAGAGTACAGATATGCAATATAAGTTCCGGTCTTTAAGGTATCAACCATACGGAAGATCGGAGTGATACCGTTTTCTTTTCTTGTCTTATAGATTTCGACTTCTGCTTTGTTCCAAAGTCCTGCAATTGCTTTGTCGGAGAAGCCTAAGATTTTTGCTTCTTTAAGGACAGCTACGTCGCCTGCATTTTCTTTCAGCTTCGTCTCCATGTCGACGATCTTCTTGTAGGATTCTAAGAAGAGCGGAGTGATCTCTGTCAGTTCAAAGAGTCTTTCAATCGATGTTCCTCTGCGCAGGAGTTCGAAGATTGCATAAACATTATCTGCATGGAACTCGGAGATGAAGGTCTCAAGTTCTTCTGTAGAGCAGTCATCGAATTTTGCAAGATGGAAGTGGCAAACGCCAGTCTCTAAAGATCTTACGGATTTCAGGAAACATTCTTCCAAGGTTGCGCCGATTCCCATAACCTCGCCGGTTGCTTTCATCTGTGTTCCGAGCGTGTTTGCTGCGTTCGGGAATTTGTCGAACGGGAAGCGCGGGAATTTTGCTACGATGTAGTCAAGCTGCGGCTCGATCGCTGCTGTACCGCCTGCAACCGGGATCTCCTCTAAAGCCATGCCGAGTGCGATCTTTGCAGTAACACGTGCAATCGGATATCCGCTTGCTTTGGAAGCTAAGGCAGAAGATCTTGATACACGCGGGTTAACTTCGATCAGGTAGTATTCGCTTGTCTGAGGATGGAGTGCGAACTGTACGTTGCATCCGCCTTCGATCTTAAGTTCTTTGATGATCTTGATCGCGCTGTCATTCAGCATCTTAAGGTCGTGATCATTTAAGGAAAGGATCGGAGCGACAACGATGGAGTCGCCTGTATGAACACCAACCGGATCCACGTTTTCCATACCGCAGATGGTGATGGCATGGTCGTTAGAGTCACGCATTACCTCGAACTCGATTTCTTTGTAACCTTTTACGCTCTTTTCGATCAGTACCTGATGAACAGGGGAGAGCTTGAAGGCATTTACGCCGATGTTTACGAGTTCTTCTTCGTTATATGCAAAGCCGCCGCCGGTTCCGCCTAAGGTGAAGGCCGGACGAAGAACGACCGGATAGCCGATCTCTTTTGCAGCTTCTTTTGCTTCTTCTAAACTATAGGTGATCTGGGAAGGAATAACAGGCTCGCCGATGGACTCGCACATCTCTTTAAAGAGCTCTCTGTCTTCGGCTCTTTCAATACTTTCGCTTGATGTTCCAAGCAGCTGTGTGCCGCATTCTTTCAGAATGCCCTTTCTTTCAAGCTGCATTGCAAGGTTTAAGCCGGTCTGTCCGCCGATTCCCGGAACGATTGCGTCCGGTCTTTCGTAACGGAGAATTTTTGCGATATATTCCAGTGTCAAAGGCTCCATATATACTTTGTCAGCGATCGTGGTATCGGTCATGATCGTTGCAGGGTTGGAGTTGCATAAGATAACCTGATAACCCTCTTCCTTTAAGGCAAGACATGCCTGTGTTCCGGCGTAGTCAAATTCTGCTGCCTGACCGATTACGATCGGGCCGGAACCAATAATTAATACTTTTTTTACATCCGTGCGTTTTGCCATTGGTATTCATCCTCCATATATTTCAATCTAATGTATTATAAACAATTTTATCTTCAAACACCGTCATCAGGCATTTTCCGGAAACATCCGTTCCTTCAAACGGCGTTGCTTTTCCCATGGATAAGAATTCGTTTGGATCGATCTTATACTCGCTGTCTAAATCCCAGATGCTAAATCCCGGATCCTGTTTGATCCCGAAACGTTTTCTTGGTGCGAAGCATAAAAGGTCCATCAGTTTTTCCATGCTGATCACAGCTGTCTTTACGAGATACGTATATAATAAAGGAAAGGCAGTTTCTAATCCGACGATGCCGAAGGCACTGCCTGCAAGTCCTTTTGCTTTCTCTTCTGCGCTGTGCGGAGCGTGGTCTGTTGCGATCATATCGATCGTTCCGTCTTTGATCCCTTCGATCAAGGCAGCTCTGTCTTCTTTGCTCCTGAGCGGCGGATTCATCTTGTATTTTCCGTCTTCTTTTAAGTCGTCTTCTGTATAGATCAGATAGTGAGGGCCGGTTTCGCAGGTAACGTTAACACCTTCTGCTTTTGCCTTACGGATGATCTCCACACTTTCCTTACAGGAAATATGGCAGACATGGTAAGCGCAGCCCGTTTCTTTTGAAAGTCTTACGTCACGCTCGATCTGTCTCCATTCGCTCTCGGAGCAGATGCCTTTGTGCCCGTGCGATGCGGCATAAGAACCGTCGTGAATATAGCCGCCATGTAAAAGCTCGTTGACTTCGCAGTGTGCGGCAATGATCTTTCCAAGCTCTTTTGCCTTGAGCATTGC
>CAMODY010000180.1 GCA_946611595.1 uncultured Clostridia bacterium
TTCGTATTCCGTGCACTATCGTCGTCAAAAAGAATCTGCTTTACAAGCAAGCTTGCAGCTGATTCTTTTTTCCTCCTGATTTTAGCATACCAGGTATCCACCTGAGCAGTCGCATGCTGCGCCTGTGATGAAGTCGGATGCATGAGAGGACAGGAAGATTACATAGCCAACGAAATCGCTCGGCTCTGCAAGACGTCCGATCGGCTCTCTCTTCATGAAGTTCTGATATACAGCTGATTCCGGATCGAACATCCACTCTGTTAATTCAGAACGGAATACTGTCGGGCAGATTGCGTTTACGTTGATGCCGTATTTAGCGGACAGGTCGCAAGCCATAGAAGCGATCATCATGTCAGCGCCACCCTTGGATGTGCAGTATCCTGTGTAACCAGCCATACCTCTCTTAGATCTCTGAGAAGTAACAACAACGATCTTTCCGCCGGATCCGGACGGAACGTTCTCAGCGCCATCAAGCTGAGCAACCATCTGCTGAGCAACATACTTAAGTACGATGTATACGGACTTGCAGTCAGCATCCATGATGTACTGCCAATCTTCAACAGACTGCTCTAAGATGTTCTGAGGTTTATTGAAGCCGTGAGCGATAGCAAGAATATCGATTCTGCCATATTTCTCAACTGTAGCTTTAATAAGGGCCTCGACGTCCTCAACTTTTGCAGGATCTGCTGCAAAGTGATCGCATTCGATGCCCTCAGCCTTAAATTCATCTACTAATTCCTGTAACTTTGCACTGTTACGGCCTGTAAGCATAACCTTTGCTCCAAGGTAGCCATAAGCCTTTGCTGCAACTTTTCCAAGTGCGCCTGTTGCACCAGTAACTAAAGCAACTTTGCCTTCTACTGAGTACATTGTTTCAACAAAATTTTTGTCTAAACTTACCATAGTCATCTCCTCCTAACTTTTAATTCCTGACATAACCTGCCAGGTAATTTATGGTAAATAATTATTGCTTTTTGCGCTTTATTTTTTCGTCTTAGCACACGAAAACCAAACGCGCAAAATCGCTGTTGTCATAATACTCTTTTTATTTGTAAAAATCAACCAACAAGGCGCAATAAAATGTATGATAATTCGTGATTTTTTGTTATTTTTTTGCGTTAATTATTTTAAAGCAAAAAATTGAATAAGAAATGCAGATATGCAAAACGCAAATCGTTTACAAAATGTTTTTAATCTGCAAAAAAGAGCCATCCCAATCGCACTCATAACCATGACCATTTTTTACATACCAGTCATAATATGATTTCTCGGGTTTTCCATAAACAGACAGAATGGACATGATCGTTCCGCCATGAATGACAAAGACCGCAGCCTCCTCTGCGCCTTTCATTGTATTAAAAAATGCTTCACTGCATCTGGCAGTGAAATCTTCTTTTACTTCACCATCCGGAATCGGTCCTTCACACATACCGTCGACCCATTTCCGGTAGACTTCATCTTCAGCCATATCATCCGCAGAGCGCTGTTCGAAGACGCCAAAATCCATTTCTTTAAGTCCTGGAACAACGGTCTGTCTTGCATGTGGAAAGAGAATCTCAGCAGTCTCTTTACAGCGGATCATCGGACTGATATAAACATGCTCCGCAGAAGGATAAACATCCTGCGCCTTAATCTCTTCAAGGAGTGCTCTCCCTTGCTTGCTGAGCGGCTGATCCGTTCTTCCGCCGATATACTGATGAAGTTCATTTCCGGGAGTCATCCCGTGTCTGATCAAAAATACTTTCATGATTTTATTTAATCCTCTGTCCGATTCCGCAAAATACTCTGGTCACTGATTCTGCTGCCTCTGCCAGAATGCAAAGAGCACGTCCGGTCTCTTCTCTCCACATCCGATCCGAGGAATCAAACGGATGGATCCCACTTCCGATCTCATCACAGCAGATCACGGCATCCGGATTTTTTTCAGCTAATTCTTTCGCAAACTCCTGAGGAGATTTCCCCTCTTCAACCAATTGTTTTGTGAGCAAGTGAAAGCAGTCGATTCCTTTTGCACTCAGTGCTTCCTTCATGCTCACGCAAACCGGCTTGATACCGGTTTCTTTTTCCGCAAGTATTTCCTGTCCGTGGCCTGTGCCGCCGATATATAGTTTTATCATATGAAGAAATCCTTATCTAAAACTCTGTTTTGCCAGTTATAAAATAAAGCTGAAAATGCCAACACATACAACACTTGAAAGTTCTGCCATCTGTAAGAACCAGCCGGCAAGATCGCCTGTTGTCCCGCCAAACGTACGATAAGACATCAGTCTATAGTATAAAAAGATAAGTCCGTTTGCGAGCACCATGATAAGACCAAGCCATCCGCGAAGTATGATCATTGCGGCAATGCAAAGCGCGATAAAAACAAGCATGGTGATCACAACTACTTTTTTTCTTGCAGCATCTGCAAAGCCCTGGAGCATCCCCTTCTTACGAGCTCCTTTAAAAGAAGCCAGTGCCAAAGCGCTAAGGGCGCGTGAAAGAACAAAACCTACACAAACCGCACCCAAGGTCTTCCAATCTGTAACCGCATTCCAGCAGCCGTAATAAACAACCATCCAAAGCGATGCAAAGATGATGGCAAAAGCTCCCGAATGGGAATCCTTTAAGATTTCAAGACGGCGTTCCCTGTCCTGCTGTGAGGAAAGAGCATCCACCGTATCGCAAAATCCATCCATATGAATTCCGCCGGTAATAAGAAAAGGAATCGCCACAGCGACTGCTGCATAGATTAAAGACGGCAGATGCAAGAGTCCAGCAAGCCAGAACCAAAGACATTCAAATCCTCCGATCACGATTCCGATCAAAGGGAAATAACACATGATATAACGCATCGATTTTTCATCCCATTCAAATGCAGGGATGGGAATGCGTGAATACATCTGAAAAGCAATTCCAAAACTTTTAAACATTGAACTCTCCTTTGACCGGAACAGGAATGCCGCATACAACTTCAAACCCGGCATCCGCTTGGCTCATCAACCAGGTATTCACCTTCGTGAGTAACGATTTATAGATTTCTGTTTCTTCATCATAGGTCTGTCCATCCTCTGC
>CAMODY010000181.1 GCA_946611595.1 uncultured Clostridia bacterium
GTCTCTTTATTTGCAAGTGCAAGGTCTTTTCCGGCTTTGATAGCTGCCATTGCCGGGCGGATTCCCACCATACCAACGACTGCCCCAACTGTGATATCTGCGCTCTCATATGCCGCTACTTCGCAAAGTCCTTCCATACCGGAGACAAGCTTTACATGTCCCCATACATCTCCAGAAGGATCCTTTGCATGCAGAAGGTCTGCAAGCGGCGCGAGGTTCTTTTCGTCATAAACACAGACCAGTTTTGGACGGAACTCCAGAATCTGCTCTGCCATAAGTTCAATATTTCTATTTCCGCTGATTGCCTCGACCTGTAAATCCTCGTTTGCACGGACAACTTCAAGTGTCTGTGTTCCGATGGAGCCTGTCGAGCCTAAAATTGATAGTTTTTTCATAATTCCCTTAACACACATCATCCGGGGCATAAGCCCCGGAAGTTTTAGTTTACAATGTTCATATAAATCGTGATCAGGAAGATGATCGGCGCTACCATGATCACGCTGTCAAAGCGGTCTAAGACGCCTCCATGCCCCGGTATCAACTTGCCGTAATCCTTGATGCCAACCTTTCGCTTGATGGCGGAGGCTGCAAGGTCTCCGACCTGGCTTGCTGCCGCACCGAAGATACAGATGATACCGAAAATGAGCGGTGCCAGTTTTACATCAGGAATATACTTCTGTACAACGAAGCCATATGCCACACCGATTGCAACTGAGCCTATGATTCCGCCGATCGCACCTTCGATACTCTTTTTCGGGCTAAGTTTCGGAACGAACGGATGCTTTCCAAACAGCATGCCGACGAGATAAGCAAAGATGTCGCATCCCCAGCTGCAGATGATAACGAGCCATACGAGATATGCACCTGATGGCGGGTGGATCCTGACGATATAAAGGAAGGACAGCGCCACGCCAACATAGAACACGTTGAAGAAACCAGCGAAGGTCTGCTCCAGCGTATAGCGTGGGAAGGTAATGACAAACACCGCCAAATCCAGCACTAAGAGGATTGCAAAGATCAGCAAGGTATATTCGATAGAGCCACCAAGCACCACGAGCAGCACGTAGTATGCCACGGTCGCGATATAGCCGACCCATGCGAATACGCCCCAGTGGAGTTTCAATGCACGGTTGAACTCAAATTCACCGACCAGTGAGAGTGCCAGCAAAAAGGCCCACATCACATAGCCGCCTAATACAAATACTGTGATGAGCACGGCCGTCATAACGATGCCGCTTAATGTACGAACCCAGAAGCTTTTATTCTGTAAAAGCCCCTTACTTCTATCGTCAACCAGTTCTTCTTTTTGTTTTCTTGCCATTTGTTACCTAACTTCGCAATTTCAGTTTCTTTTCAAAGCTAAAATGCACTTTTAATCTTTATTTCGAGACCTTACCATACCGCCTGTCGCGGGATGAATATTTCTCGATTGCTTTAAGGAGCTCGGCCTTATCAAAGTCCGGCCACAAAACATCTGTGAAATAAAACTCTGTATATGCCAGCTGCCACATCAAGAAGTTCGAAAGTCTAACTTCTCCACTCGTTCGGATCAGAAGATCCGGGTCCGGACAGTCTGCCGTATCTAAGTAATGCTCGATTGTCGACTCATCAATCTCATCGGAATGGAGTTCTCCGACTTCAATTGCTTTTGCAAGCATACGGACTGCTCTGGTGATTTCATCCCTTGAGCCGTAGTTCATCGCAATCTGGAAGGTGATACCGGTGTTGTTCTTGGTTTTTTCTTCCAGGTTGTTGATCGCATCTATGATGTCCGGGCTAAGCTTTGATTTATCGCCGATGATACGTGCGCGGACATTATTGCGCGCGCACTTTTCCACGGAACTGATCAGATATTTGCGGAAGAGATCCATGATGACCTTAACTTCCTCATACGGTCTTGCCCAGTTCTCTGTAGAAAATGCATAGACGGTCAGGTATTTTACGCCAAGCTCGTCGCAGTCCGTTAGAATCTGTTCCAAAACATCGGCGCCCTTGGTATGCCCAAAGGTTCTTGGCCGATGCCGTTGCTTTGCCCACCTGCCGTTTCCATCCATGATGATGGCGATATGAGTTGGTATCTTTAAATCAGTCGTTTCCATTAATATTAACCAGCCCTTCTGCGCCAGCTACTTGGTTGCAGAAATATCGATCAGTTCAATTGACACTTCGTCAATTATACTGTCATTACTTCTTTCGTCTTCTCTTCGACTGCTTTATCAATCTTCTTGATAAAATCGTCTGTGATCTTCTGCATATCGTCTTCTAAGTCTTTGCCCTCATCCTCGGAGATTTCTCCTGCTTTAGCAATTTTCTTGAAAGCATCGATACCGTCACGACGAATGTTACGGATTGCAACTTTTGCATCCTCGCCGCGTTTCTTAACGTCTTTTGCAAGTTCTTTACGACGTTCTTCTGTGAGCTCCGGGAAAGTAAGACGGACGTTCTTTCCATCGTTAGTCGGGTTGATGCCGATATCGGACGCATTGATCGCACGCTCGATCTCTTTTACCATCTTCGGCTCCCATGGCGCGATCACGATGCATTTCGGATCTGGCACGGAGATATTTCCAACCTGCTGCAGCGGAGTCGGAGTTCCATAGTAGTCAACTGTGATCTTGTCCAGAATGTGCGGGTTTGCACGGCCTGCACGGATACCTACAAAATCCTGCTCCATGCTATTTAATGTCTTTCCCATTTTTTCTTCATATTTCGCGATTCTCTCGTCCATTGTTTTCCCTTCCTTCTCTTATTGTTTATCCTTCCTTAAATCTCAGTCACTTAAGATTCGGCTCATTGCCAAAGGTTCTACTCTTAAAATGTTTCAGAACTGTGAACTTTATTTATCAACAACTACGTCCGTTCCGTTGAACTTGCTGCCGAGCGCGTTCACGATGGAATCTTTTTCTTTCAGCGCAAAGATTCGCATTGGAATCTGATGCTCATCAAGCAGCGCTGACGCGGTTAAGTCGATAACGCCAAGTTTCTTCTCTACTACTTCGTGGATAGAGATTTTCTTGAATTTCTTTGCGTTCGGATTCTTGCCCGG
>CAMODY010000182.1 GCA_946611595.1 uncultured Clostridia bacterium
TTTTGGAGGTGTAGTAAATGTCAGGAAAGAAATGTATTGCCATGCTTCTTGCAGGTGGCCAGGGAAGCCGTCTCGGAGTACTGACAAAGAACATTGCAAAACCGGCAGTTTCGTTTGCCGGAAAGTATCGTATCATCGATTTCAGTCTTTCGAACTGCGTAAATTCTGCGATCGATACCGTTGGCGTACTGACCCAGTACAAGCCGCTCGTCTTAAACCATTATCTTGGAACCGGCGGAGCCTGGGACCTGGATTCTGCTGACGGAGGCGTTCATATCCTTCCACCTTATGCAACAGAGAGCGGCGGAAGATGGTATGACGGAACTGCAGATGCAATTTACAGAAACATCGATTTTATTGATCAGTATAGTCCGGAGCATGTGCTCATCCTCTCGGGTGATCATCTCTACAAAATGGATTATGCGGATATGCTGAATGAGCATATCGAGCACGATGCGGACCTTACGATTTCTGTTTATGACGTGCCGATCGAAGAGGCAAGCCGTTTCGGTATCATGTCAGTAAATGAAGAAGGCAAGATCTATAAATTCTCTGAAAAACCGAAAAATCCGGACAGCACCTTAGCTTCCATGGGTATCTATATTTTCAAATGGCCTGTGCTCCGTGCAGCCCTTCTTACCGACCACAAAGTCGAAGGCAGCGAGCACGACTTCGGAAAGAATATTATCCCGATGCTGATGAACGATGGAAAGCAGCTGTTCCCATACTATTTCAGCGGATACTGGAAAGATGTCGGAACCATCGACAGCTATTATGAAGCGCAGATGGAGATGATCGACTATGAGATTGGTACAATGATGTTCCAGGAAGGAACTCATATCTATTCAAACTCCAACCTCTATCCGGCTCACTATATTGGAAAGAAAGCAAAGGTGAAAACCTCCATGATCAGCAATGGCTGTATCGTGGAAGGAAGCGTAACCCACTCCTCTCTTGCATCCGGCGTCACAGTCGAAGCTGGGTCTAAGATCAAGGATTCTGTTTTACTTCCGAATGTTACGATCGGCAAAAAATGCAAGATCACAAAGGCAATCATTAACGAGGGCGTTTCCATAAAGGATGGCTCAGTAATCGAAGATCCTGACGGCAAGATCATTGTTGTCGGCGCTTCCAGTGAGTGGGCGAGGTGAGAAATATGAAAAAAATAATTGGACTGATTTCAGCAAACTATATTGCAGAAGATATTGATAAAAATATCAAGGAACGTGCTCTGGCTGCACTTCCATTCGGGGGACGTTACCGTTTGATCGACTTTCCTCTTTCCAACATGAAAAACTCAGGGATCAGCACGGTCGGCATCATCATGCCGTTCAATAACCGTTCCCTGATCGATCACGTTGGAACCGGAAAAGCCTGGGGATTCGGCCGTAAGACGAACAGTCTTTTCATGCTCCCTGGAAGTGTTTACGGAAAACGGAATAATGCGGAAAGATTCCTTTTAAGAGACATCATCATGAACTTCCGTTTTATTGATTACGATAACGCAGACTATGTGGTATTGATGGGAGTCAATAAGATCTTCAACATGGATCTTGGCCCGATGCTCGAGCAGCATGAACAAACAGGTGCAGATTTAACAACCGCCTATACGATCAAAGATGGAAAGAAGATCCCTCTTGACTGCGTGGTTATGAACTGCTCCTTCCTGACCGATATCGCTTCCTGGTTCAGCAATCTGGACTTTATGGGCCTTAAGTCGATCATCAGGGAACATCTTGGTGATACACATGAAGAAGAATACATCTACGACGGCGAAGTCATCGAGATCGAAACAATGAGCGATTACCTGAAGGCAAATCTGGCACTGCTCGAAAAAGATGTCAGCATGGCGCTCTTTAATTCAGATAGAAAGATTTATACAAATGTTCAGGACAGAGCTCCGACATTCTACACGCCGTCTGCAAAAGTGAAAAACTCACTCGTTGCAGCCGGCTGCATCATCGAGGGCGAAGTCGAAAACTCTGTAATCTTCAGAAGCTCAACGATCCACAAAGGCGCTGTTGTTAAGAACTCCGTTTTAATGCAGCACTGCAACGTAGAAAGCGGCGCTATTTTGAACAATTTCATTTGTGACAAACGTGTTCATGTTATGGAGAATTCCCATATTGAAGGCACTCCGGAATCTCCGTACTTTGCACAGAAAGGACAGATCGTTTGACCAAAGTATTATTTACTGCATTTGAAGCAGACCCATTTATGAAGACAGGCGGTTTAGGTGATGTTGCAGGCTCGCTTCCTGCAGCAATCTCCTCGTCTCAATATGATGTCCGTGTGGTACTTCCGAAACTTTCCTCAATTCCGGAAAAGTATGTCAAGAAGATGGAATTTGTTACCACCTTCTCCGTACCGCTTGGTTGGAGAAGCCAGTACTGCGGACTGTTCCGCATGAAGCACAAAGGAATCTGGCACTATTTCCTGGATAACGAGTACTATTTCAAGAGAGGCCAGGTCTATGGAGAGTTTGATGACGGCGAACGCGTTGCCTTCTTCTCCAAGGCAGTTTTAGAATGCATTCTCCATCTGGATGATTTTGTTCCGGATATCATTCACTGCAACGACTGGCACACGGCTCTGGTTCCGGTATTTTTAAAGGAGCAGTTTCTTGCAATTCCTGAATTCCAGAATATTAAAACCGTCTTTACGATCCACAACCTGAAGTTCCAGGGAAAATACTCGGACTTTGTGATCGGAGATATCTGCGGACTTTCGAACACGCCTGCAGCATCACAGCTGTTAAGCGATGACCATACGGCAAACTATCTGCAGGGCGCGTCCATCTATGCAGACCGTGTTACAACCGTAAGCCCGACTTACGCAGAAGAGATCTGCATGCCGTATTTCGGCGAAGGCCTTGACTGGCTCTTTAACAAACGAAGAGCTACCCTTTCCGGAATCTTAAACGGCATCGATTATAAAGTTTGGGATCCTGCAAAAGATAAAGATATCCCGGTCAATTACGATGCTTCTTCCCTTGCGAAAAAGCAGGAAGATAAAATGAAACTGCAGG
>CAMODY010000183.1 GCA_946611595.1 uncultured Clostridia bacterium
TGCGAAAGAAATCTTAAGCAATCTTCCAAATGAAAAGATCATCTATTTCGGAGACACCGCACGCGTTCCGTACGGAAACAAATCTCCGGAAACCATTATTCGCTATTCCAAACAGATTGCGGACTTTTTAGTGTCCCAGGACGTAAAAGCCATCGTCATCGCATGTAACACAGCCAGTGCCATGGCGTTAGATGCAGTTCGCGAAAGCGTGGATATCCCTGTGATCGGTGTGGTTCGTCCTGGTACAGATGCTGCGATCAAGACGACAGAAAACCATAGGATCGGCGTCATCGGAACAGAAGGTACGATCCGAAGCGGGATCTACGACCGTTACATCAAAGAAGAACAGCCGGATGCGGTCGTTTTCGATAAAGCATGTCCGCTGTTTGTAAATCTGGTAGAAGAAGGCATGATCGATGATGAAGTAACCGTGATCATGATCCATCGTTATTTAGATGAGCTCGTAAAGGAACACGACATCGACACACTGATCTTGGGCTGCACCCATTACCCTCTTTTACAGGAAGTGATCCGCAGAGAGATCGGCGGCAAAGTAAAACTGGTCAATCCGGCCTATGAGACCGCATGTTCCTTAAAACGGCTTCTTACAGAACGAGGCATCGCATCAGATGCAGCGCCGGATCCGAAGGCACATAAGTTTTATGTCAGTGATGCGGCAGATAAGTTCCGCCACTTCGCAGAAAACATTTTATCTCTGAACATATATTCCGCAGAACTCAAGGTTCTGTAGGGACATCTTTCCGGATAGCTTCAAGCAGAATTTCAGAACAAATAAAAACGCCATGACCTACAAATCATGGCGTTTATTTTAACTTTTTCTTTTCTTATCTCAGGCGGTCGATAAAGCTTTCTTTCTTCTTTCCGTCTTTTCCTCTCTTGACCTTTCCTTCATAGACCGGTCCGCGGATACGTTTAGCGGAAACAACATAAATACCTGCAACCTGTGCCTTAACTTCCTGTTTTGGAAGAAGAGTCTTATAAACTTCTGCGTCGCAGACAAGGCTCATTACGCGGTTTGCAACTTTTACTTTCAGAACCGGCACTTTGCCAAGACGCGCAAGCTTCGGAGAAGAGTCATAAACAATCTTCGGAAGGCCAGCATCTTTCAGACGCATCTTTTTCTTGTCGATAATGAAAAAGTTCATCGGCTGTGCCTGCTTTTTCATATCTTCTTCCTGTTGTTCCTGTTTCTTCTGCGTTCTTCTGCCGAGAATATATAATACGATGAGGGCAATGATCATTGCTCCTAATACGCATAATAATACGATTAACCAAGGGCTCATAGCTCTATCTCCTTTAAATTCTTATCGTCGCTCGCTGCAACCGCAGCTTGCCTATCTTACACTATTTTCAATCCTTTATCAATGTATTCAAAATGTATTTTTCCTGAATTTCGATATGGGATTCGATCTCTTTGCAGGCCTTTTCAATATTTTTAGCCTCGATCGCATCGATGATCTTGTTATGTTCATCCACGATTGCTTTTTTGTTTTTCATTTCTTTAATATACTCAAAGCGATAGCGGAAAATATGCTCTTTCAACTGATGGAGCATCTGTATTAAGCGGCTGTTGTCCGTTGCGATGCAGATCACCTCATGGAACTCCACATCTTTTTGTGTGATCAATTCGATGTCACCGGCATCGATCGCGCTATTGATCTCGCCGTTGATCGTCTTCATTTTCCTGATATCCGAATCTTTAATATGCTTGCATGCCAGCTCGCAAGCCAGACTTTCAAGCGATCTGCGGATCTCCAGTACTTCTTTTAAATCCTTTTCATTGATCGGCGCAACCTCTGCACCTTTACGGGCGGTCATGATTACAAGCCCTTCAAGCTCCAGTTTTCGGATCGCCTCTCTGACGGGAGTTCTGGAAACTCCAAGTTCATTTGCCAGTTTGATTTCCATCAAACGCTCGCCCGGTTTTAAGTCACCGGTAATAATCGCCTCTCTTAAGGTTTTAAACACAATATCCCGAAGAGGAATATACTCATCAAAACTTAATTTTAAATTTGCCATACCCTTCTCCTTCGAATGCTAAAAACGCCTTATTCTGCTGCTCTTCTGTATCAAACAGTCCGAAAACTGTTGGTCCGGAGCCGCTCATCATAGTCCCAAATGCCCCCAGGGACTTCATCTTCTGCTTTATTTCCTCAATTTCAGGATGTTTCGGAATGACTGCCTGCTCAAGCACATTTCCCATTGCGCTGGCAACTTCCCATTTATCCTTTCTTCCAAGCCCGGATATAACTCTGTCGATATCCGGATGCTTTAAATCTTCGATTTCATCGATCCTGTCATATGCCTCCTTCGTCGAGACTCCAAATCCCGGATTTACCAGAAGGCAGAAACAATGCGGCATATCCGGAAGCTTTGTAAGTTCTTCTCCGATTCCCTCCGCCAGATAAGTTCCGCGCCTTAAGCAAAACGGAACATCTGCGCCAAGTTTTACCGCCAGAGCATCCAGGGTCTCCATTGACAGGTTCAGATCAAACATCTTATCCATGGCTTTGAGCACAGCAGCCGCATCGGTACTGCCTCCGGCCATGCCGGCTGCGACCGGGATACGTTTTCCTATATCGATTCGCACCCCTTCTTTGATTCCGCAATGCTCCATCACTGCTTTTGCAGCTTTATAAGCCAGATTCCGTTCATCAGACGGAATAAACGGCTTGTTGGTCTTTATCTGGATCCCTTCCGGAATCTTCCTGACAAGCACATCGTCATACAGATCTACCGTCTGGAGGATCATTTTTACCAAATGATATCCATCCGGCCGTTTTCCTGTTACATCCAGTCCAATATTGATTTTTCCATACGCTTTTAGTCTAATCTGGTCCATATTGTACTAAAAAAAGAACAGAGATTGTATACAGTATGCATTATACAATCTCCTTTCAGCCTCCGCAACTGCCATTTTTGCTTTATTTACCGCGGATTCGTTCCTTTATTTATTTAATTTTTCTTTAAAAAGTGATGACAAATTGAGCGCCTG
>CAMODY010000184.1 GCA_946611595.1 uncultured Clostridia bacterium
TAACCATCAATTTCGGCTTTTCGGTTTCTGCCTTCTTCTAATAGTTTTTCGAGCGTATCCGCATCTTCTTCGGCAATCGCTGTTCTGTATTTTGAAATGTTCTCTAGTAGAGTATCAATCTCATTCAGTAGATATTCTTTATTATCAATAAAGAGTTCAGCCCACATCGGAGGATTGAGCCACGCTACACGCGTCATATCTTTATAGCTTCCTGCAGAGAATCCTTTATGGGAACCTGCGGTCGGGCTTTTGATATAAGCGCTCGATACCACATGTGCAAGCTGCGAGGTGAATGCGATCATCTCGTCGTGTGCATCTGCTGTTGTAACCGAGATCTGTTTAAATCCGATTGGCTCTAAGAATCTTTTCACGCGCATCAGCAGCTCAATGTCATCAAAGGTTGGAGGTACAACAACCATTGGAGCCCCAAAGAAAAGATCTTTTCTGGAGTGCTTGAAACCGGAGTACTGCGTTCCGGCCATCGGATGGCCGCCGACATAAGTAAAGCCAAAGCGCTTTGCAGCATCCATGCCTGCATCAACCAGCACGCGTTTTGTGCCGCAGCAGTCGATAACGATCGGATTAGGTCCGATAAAAGGTCCTTCTGTATTCAGAAAATCAATGACAGCCTGAGGGTACGCACAGAGCAGGATCAGATCGCAGCTGCTCATATTGTCTCTGGTCAGTTCTTCATCAACATCACCGCTGATCTTTGCAAACTGGAGCATGGAACGATCGGTATCGCATGCTAAGACCTTATGACCTAAATGGTGATACGCCTTTGCAAAGGAGCCGCCGATATGGCCGATGCCCATCACGCCTACCGTGAGTTTCTGCTCTGGTGATGCTTCCTGACTGCCCTCATTTGCATTTGCTTCTGGCATACTTTTTGTATCTGGTTTTTCTTCTGCTTTTTTCTTATTTATTGTTTCAATTAAATTGTTGATGTTTGTCATTTTCTTACAGCGTCCTTTTGTTGCGTTTGTGTTTCGAACTGTTTATTGGCTGACGTATTACTCGGTAACTACCTCACGGATCGCGCGGATCTTGGATGCGAGTTTTGCATATTCTTCCGGTTTCAAAGACTGCGCGCCGTCGCAAAGCGCGTGTCTCGGGTCGTTATGCACTTCAATGATCAGACCATCTGCGCTGCATGCAGTCGCTGCCATTGCCATGGAAGGTACAAGTCTTGAGAGTCCTGTTGCGTGGCTTGGATCTACGATCACCGGAAGATGGGAAAGTTCGTGCAGCATCGGAACTGCAGAAAGATCTAAAGTGTTTCTTGTATAGTCGCTGAAGGTACGGATTCCGCGCTCACATAAAATGACCTGCTCATTTCCTCCGGCCATGATATATTCCGCGCTCATTAAAAGTTCTTTTAAGGAGTTTGCAAGGCCGCGTTTTAAAAGAATCGGCTTGTTGGTCATTCCGACTTCTTTAAGCAAATCGAAGTTTTGCATATTGCGGGCTCCGATCTGGAGAACATCTACATCCTCAAACAGAGGAAGGTCGGATGCGCTCATGATCTCGGATACGATCGGAAGACCGGTCTCTTCTTTTGCAATCTTTAAAAGCTCGATGCCGTCTGCCTTTAATCCCTGGAAATCATAAGGGGAGGTACGCGGCTTGAAAGCGCCGCCTCTGAGCATATTTGCTCCGGCCTCTTTCACCGCTTTTGCAATCGTTATGATCTGTTCTTCTGTTTCCACCGAGCAAGGACCAGCGATCATGCAGAAGTTTCCGCCGCCGATCTTTACATCTCCGACCTCGACTACTGTATCTTCCGGATGGAATTTCCGGTTACAGCATTTAAAGGATTCGGTGATCTGCTTTACGGAATCTACAATGTCTAAGGAACCGATCAGGTCCATATCAACTTTTGCAGTATCTCCGATCAAGCCTAAGATCGTCTGGAATTTTCCGACGGAGACATGAACGCCAAGCCCTGATTCTTTAAACCAGGAAATCAGCTCATCTCTTTTTTCTTCCGGTACTTGCGGTTTCAGTACAACTATCATTTTTGATTTACCTCCGGTAATATTCTGTCAAATTTTCGAGCCCATCTATTATATCACGGACAACAGAAAGCGGCACAGGATCTCTGTGCCGCATTTTAAGCTCATGTTTTGTCATGATTTCACTGCATCACAAAGTTCCCCGCGTATCGTTCGGAGCCAGATAATAATATCCGTAATAAGTGGTGCTAGTGAATAATCTCATTCTGCGTTTCCTTTTCAAAACGTTATTGCAAAGGATTGTAACGCTTTAAAGCGTTAATGTCAAGAAAAAGCTTGTCAGTAGTATAATTTAAGTGCTAATATGATACTTTAATGGATTAAAGTAATTTAACGGATTTCGGAGGTTTTAAGTTGGGAAATCTAGATCAGTACAGAGAAGAAATTAACAGCATCGATAACGAACTTGCAAAGCTTTTTGAAAAGCGCATGCAGGTGAGCAGGGCGATTGGTGAATACAAAAAAGAACACGGCCTTCCGGTCAAGGATGCGTCCAGAGAAAATGCCGTGATCGGCATGAGCAAAAATCGTATTGAAGATGCAGAGATCGAGCCGTATTACGTGGACTTTCAAAAGAGCGTTATGAACATTTCCTGCGCGCTGCAGTCTAAGATCTTAGATGGCATGAAAGTCGGATACAGCGGCGTTCCCGGAGCATATGCCTATATCGCAGCGAAGCGTCTGTTTCCGGAAGCGGAGCTGATTCCTTACGCAAATTTCGGGCCGGCATTCCGTGCGGCTGAAAATGGTGAGATCGATTTTGCTGTTCTTCCTATGGAAAACAATTATGCCGGTGAAGTCGGCGCCGTTATGGATCTTATGTTTTCCGGAAACCTCTACGTAAATCGCGTTTTGAATCTGGATATTGAGCACTTCCTGATGGGTGTACCGGGTACCACTGCTAAAACCGTAAAGAC
>CAMODY010000185.1 GCA_946611595.1 uncultured Clostridia bacterium
TGACGATTGAGTGCAAAATTCTTTATGCGCAGGATCAGGACTTAAAGAAGATTCCAGAGGATATTCTTAAGAAGATGTATCCGCAGGATGTACCGGGAACAAATCCCATGGCAAACAGGGACTGCCATACCATGTACGTCGGGCAGATACTGGATGCATATATCATCCGTTGACGGGTAAAAGAATGGGATGTGGAAGATCTTTTGCCGGGAGAGCAGTATTCGTAGCATGGAGAACAGATCATGATCAGGAACACGGAAGCACTGGACTACATGTTTATCCGGACATTCGGGGAAGACAATATCGATACCAATACGGAATTTCCCCTTATAGCACTGGACTTTTTAAAGCATATTTATCCGGATATCGAACAATTCGCGGAACAGATCTATGCTGAGGACAGGATGGATAACTGGGCACTTGATAAAGGCTTTCAGTATAAGATCCTGAACATCATGCTTTCAGCTGGCAGACATGGAAATGCATATGCTATTGAGATGCTCAACCGGCTTTATAAGGTATACTACAAAAAAGAGTACAATCAGCTGAAGCGATTCCGGACAATATCTGCGGATGAACTGTTTTCCTTTGAAAATGGTGAGGAATTGTTCGCAACAACTGCTGCAAGGATCCTGACGATCTGTCCGTTTATGGGAATAGAGGTTTTGCCGGATTGTGAGTGCGTGATACCGGACGTGGAGGAGGCACTTAACGATACGACGTTTGAATTTAGAATTGATCCGGAGAGTTTTTCTTTTGACCAGGATCTGTTCAAGGAGGCTGGGGAAGAGGCAAGAGACCTGATTAAGCGACAGCAGAAGAAGAACGTTGATTTTTACTGGCGGGATAATATAAGCAAATTCAAGGAGGAAGTGTTCCGGTATCATTCCATGCGGAGAGACTTTGACTGGATCTGCGCCAAAGAAATCGGGTCGATCGAGAGAAGGATCACTGTGACAATCGCCCTGCTGAAAAAACGTTTTCGAAACCGCTCTTTTTCAGACGAAGAAATCATGTTTTATAATGCAATCTATGATCTGATTTCCTTTTTTACGGACCAATTCGGTTTTTTTGACGAAGTGATGGATATGGCTCTTGGCCGGACGGAGAAGTTTACCTACGAGAAAGAACATTGCAGATATCTGCCGGACAAGCAAAAAGTCGCAGTATCTGCTTCGTACGCAAGCGAGAAAATAAAACAGGCCGGGCAGGGAAGAAACACCGGTGCCTTCAACGACAAGCCTGAGGAAAAGGGGAAAAAGGTCGTTTATGCAGAAGATGAAGAAAAGTATTTGCGGGAGATCAGTGACCTGAAGGCTGCTTTGAGGCTGAAACAGCAGAACCTGGAAGAGTTAAAACTTCGGTATCTTGAGGCAAAAGAAACGCTTCGCCAGAACAAACTCGATGAAGAAAGCTGGAGCGCGGACCGGGAAGAACTGGCCAGACTCAGAGAATATGTCTATTCCATAACAGAGGAGGACATTGTTCCGGAAAACATATCTACGGCAGAAATGGAGGCTGCTCTCCGAGACAAGAAAATCATCATCGTAGGGGGGCACGGCAACTGGGTCGGGTACTTGAAAGAGAGATTTCCAGATTGGACTTATATAAAGCCATCCATCTCCAATACGCTGCCTGAAAACCTTGCCGCTAACGCAGAGTATTTATTCTTCTTTACAGATACGCTTTCGCATGGATCTTTTAACAAATATATGAGCGTGGTAAGAAAGCATGGCGTTCCATACAGCTATCTTCACGGAACAAATATTGAACAGACCATTAACAGCGTTTATAAGGAGGTATACAAAAAGTAAAAATGCTGCAGGCGCAGCGTAATCAATCTTTTGGCATGAACGCTTGCTGAAAGAAAAATGAAACATGCGTTTTTATAGTTGGAAGAGATACACTGTACAGATACTTTCGCTTTTCATGATTCACCGCTTTCTGGATTATCGAAAGGACTGCGGATGCCGAGAAGCGTTTTATTGCTCACATGCAGATATACATCCGTAGAGCGTGGATCCACGTGCCCAAGAAGGGACTGGATATATTTGATGTCAACACCGTTTTCAAACAAGTGGCTTGCGAAGCTATGACGGCAGGCATGAGAAGATACGCGGCGTGTGATACCGACCTTTCTGGCGCTTGCCTTGAAGAACTGATTGACGCTTGCGATATCGAGATAGTCACCAGTCCAGGAACTGGGGAAGAGAATACCTGTCGGTCGGCCGCATTTAAACCAGTATTCGGTAAGCAGGTCAAGATTCTTTTTCGAGAGTATGGTGTATCTGTCAATCCTGCCCTTGGTTTCCCGAACATGAATGGTCATGTTGGTACGAGAGATGTCATCATAGTGAAGATGAACCACTTCTGATACTCGGAGACCGGATGAGTACATGGTAGCAATGATGGCTTTATGCTTAAGGTTATCCGTTGCATCGATAATCGCATTGATCTCCTGTGGTGTAAGGACTGTTGGAAGATTCCTCTCACGCTTCATTGCCGGGACTTCCTCGTCCTCCCAGGTAATCTTAAGGACTCTCTTGTAGAGAAACTTGATGGATGAACGATAGTGATTATGCGTTTCAGGAGACCTGCCCTCCAGGCGTTTCATAGTCAGAAAGGCATCTGCATCCTCAAGAGAGAGCTCGGCAACTGGCTTATTTGTACAGCGCAGGAAATATCCAACATCGCTGCAATAGAGCTGAATGGTACGTTCCCGCAGGTTACGTTTTTCTGCAGCATGGCGGATGGAATCAAAAATATCTTCGTACATAGAAAAACCTCCATAATCAAGTAGTGTTTACAGCGACAACTACCTGTCAGGAGGTGCGTTGGCATCATAATTCCGATTGCGGAAGACGCCTGAAA
>CAMODY010000186.1 GCA_946611595.1 uncultured Clostridia bacterium
GAAGGAATGATGACGGTCGGAAGGATCTCGCCGCGCGCACTCATTTCAGAGAGAACTTCTGCACAGGTAAAATCTTTTGCTTCGGAAGGAATACCGACGTCTGTACCAACTGCCATTAAGCCGATGGAAGGATCTTCGCTTACGCAGCGGAACAAGGTTTCCACTTTTTCTTTCTCGCGGAACAGATTTGTCGTTGCGTCCAATGGGTTTGCAGGAGTTGCAAACGGAGGCACGACAGTCTTGATTGTTTCGATCGTTTCTTTCGCAAAATCCGGAAGCGGGATATTGCAGCGCTCGGATGTATCTGCACACAGGGTATTTTCGCCACCGGAGAAATTGACGCCGCCCATGGTCGCCTTCTTCGGGAAGTTTCCGTCGAGTACGGCAAACATACGGGCAGTGGAGGTGAGCTCCTGCAGATTGCGCGTAAAGATAACACCGTATTTTTCTAAGATTGACTGAATACTGCGGTAGTTTCCTGCGAGGCTTCCGGTATGGGATGCTGCAGCAAAACCACCTTTTTCAGAAGAGCCGGCTTTTAAAACGATGACCGGTTTTCTGTTTTCGGCTGCGACTTTTAGCGCCTCTTCGAGAACATCCGGTTTTTTGATTCCTTCAATATAAGCCGCGATCGCATTGATGCGGGGCTCTTTTGCAAAGTAGAGCATATAGTCTTCGAGGCCGCAGATGATGGAGTTTCCGGCGCTTACGATAAATGCCAGGAAGTCGCAATCCGGATAGTTGAAACCGGAACTGATATATCCGCTCTGCGCAACGATCGCAAGGCCTCTTCTGTTATCGTCTTCAAGAAGTGACAATGTGTCATCATTGTTTGCGGTTACGCAGACATTGTCGATACCATTTACAATACCGATGCAGTTCGGGCCGCAAAGAGCGATATCATATTTCAGGCAGATTGCTTTGACTTCTTCGGAAAGTGCCTGCGCTTCGGCACTTCGTTCCTCGGAAAAACCGCTCGCTAAAACAACTGCAGCGCCAACGCCCATCTTTCCGCCTTCTTCTAAATATCCGGCAATTGTTTTTGCCGGTGTGCAAAGCAGCATGCACTCCGGAACTTCCGGAAGTTCCGCTAAAGAGTGGTAGCATTTTCTGCCATTTACTTCATCTCTCTTCGGGTTGATATAATAGACATGGTCTTTATTGGCGCCTTTTACGCTGCTCTTAGTTGCGCCGCCTACCATGCCGACTTTATCACTTGCGCCGATCACAACAAGACTCTTAGGGCGCATCAGTTTGTTCATATCCATGACAAAGGTCCTCCTGATTTATAATTCGTAGCTTTATATATTTGTGGTTTTATATACTGTTCGTGGTTTTGTACGTTTTACGGTTTAACAGCACCCGTTGTTGTTACTCATTCAATGCGGGTTCCTTCGAGCACATAATCTCCCATCGGAGAATGTACTTCACCGGTCAATTTGTCGCCATCGACGCTTCCTTTCACATCCATGGAAAACTGCTGGCAAGGGGTTGCCCAGTGAACGGTGAATGCAAAGTCTTTTCCGTCATAGCTTCCGAAAGAAAAGGAAGAATCCAGCCAGAACATGGTCGGAAACATGGTTCCGGAAAGCCTTCCATTCTTTAATGCTCTAAGGGTCAGATTTCCATATTTTCTATTGATGCCGCCATGAAACTCCTGCTTCATGCAGCATTTGTATGTTCCTGTGATCAGATTGGCTTTATCAATATAATACTCTCTGTTGATTTCCATTCTTCTATCCTTTCAGCTGCGCATATTTCCACGTGCAGCGGGTTATCCGATTGTTGCCTGTCAGCGATTGGCGCTTTTATCCTCTATCATGAACTTTGCTGAGCTCGATCAGGATGCCGTTGTTATCCAGGATATATACGGCATTGTCACCGCCCGGAACATGGCAGATCTCTTCGCTGTATTCGTTATCTACAAGAATCGTAACATCTCCTCGTGCTCTTAAGTCTTTCATGAATTCCCCGAGATTCGGGATTGAAAAGCTAAGATGCTTAACGCCCATGTTATATTCCACGTTGACCCAGTCAAATTCCCTTGCATCCGGAACTTCGTAAAGTTCTAAATAGAAGTCCCCCTGTTTGATCAGCTGGCTGTCCGGAAAGCATCCATGAAAAACAGCGGAGTCGGGAGTTGGAACTTCCTCGAATCCAAGGACATCTTTATACCATGCGACAGTTTCCTCGATGCTGCGTACATGCATGCCTGCATGCTGACATCTGAGTTTTCCGTATTTTTCTTCGTTGTACATCATTCATTTTCCTCCGTTTTCTTGTTTGCTGCTTCACAAACCCGCATACTAACAAGAAATTAGATTTTTTGCTAAATAATCCGACCATTTTGTCTTGAAAAATCACTCAAAATTCGCCATTTCTTGTATTGCCCTGCGCAAACCCTGTTATAAACAAGAAAAGCAGGTGCATTTCTTGTATCTATGCGGCTTGGCGAACTCACAAACAAGAAAATGGCAATAAGAGTAAAATCAATTTGTCATGATAAGAATAACATGGCGCACAAAAAAGTCATTCGGCTGAAAATCCAAAAATAATCTGCAGAATTTGGCACATAGGACAAGGGCAATTTTGACAGGATCCGATAAAATGCGTATAGATGAAAGACTGACAAAAAGCGGCAGATTCCCTGAAAGAACCGAAATAGCATTTGCGGGCGAAGGGGTATCTGCAGAAAGGAAGGACAAGATGGCACTGCCTTTTTATGCAAGAAGCGAAACAAATCAGGGCTACATTAAAAATATGGAAGTCATAGCCTTCGATCCTGACAGAGGACTGCCGGGCGGAGGACAGCCGCAGATCTATAAGATCAGCGATGACAAATATTATCTTTATGCAAC
>CAMODY010000187.1 GCA_946611595.1 uncultured Clostridia bacterium
GCGGATTCATGCTAAAATTTATCGACTGTTGGTGGAAACACCAATTATTTGTGTACGCCCGAAAATAGGGAACGCAAAATAAAATGGTCACAATAAATCATCTACATAATGGAGGAAATTAAGATGGTATTTGAAGCAATTAGAGACATGATCGCAGAAAGAAACGACAAAGACCCGGCAGAGATCACAATGGATACAAAATTCAAAGATCTCGGAATCGACTCTCTTGATACAGTTGAGATGCTGATGGATCTCGGAGATCAGCTTGGCGCTGAGATCGAGCTGGAAGAGCCGGTTGAGACTGTTGGTGAATTAGTAGAGTTTATCGAAGGAAAATTAGGCGAATAATATGATAAAAACAGTTATATGTGACATGCTGGGGATCGAGTATCCTCTCTTTCAGGGCGGCATGGCATGGGTTGCTGACGGAAAGCTGGCAGCTGCTGTTTCTAACGGCGGCGGACTGGGAATCATCGGTGCCGGAAACATGGACGGCGACATGGTTCGTAAGCAGATCCAGATCGCAAGAGAGCTGACAGACAAACCGTTTGGCTTAAATATTATGCTCATGAGCCCGTTTGCTCAGGACGTAGCAAAAGTTGCAGTAGAAGAAAAAGTCAAAGTCGTTACAACAGGCGCAGGAAACCCGTCCAAATATATGGACGACTGGAAAGCAGCCGGAATCAAAGTTATTCCAGTTGTAGCTTCTGTTGCAATGGCAAAACTGATGACCCGTGTTGGCGCGGATGCTGTCATCGCAGAAGGCGGAGAGAGCGGCGGACACGTAGGCGAACTTACCACAATGGTACTTGTTCCGCAGATCTGTGACGCAACAGATCTTCCGGTTATCGCAGCAGGCGGTATCGCTGACGGAAGAGGCGTTGCTGCAGCGTTTATCTTAGGCGCAGTCGGTGTACAGCTTGGTACAAGATTCTTAAGTGCAACAGAGTGCTCTATCCATCAGAACTATAAAGATAAGATCTTAAAAGCAACGGATCTTTGCACGATGGTCACAGGTAAAAAGACGGGCCATCCGGTTCGTGCTTTAAGAACAAACTTCCCGAAAGAATATTCAAAGCTCGAGTATTCAGGCGCATCCGATGATGAACTGAATGCATTTGGAACCGGTGCTTTGAGAAAAGCTGTTGTTGACGGAAATCTCCAGGAAGGAAGCTTCCTTTCCGGACAGATCGCAGCAATGGTGAAGAAAGAGCAGCCGGCAGCAGAGATCATCCGCGAGGTGATGGAAGGTGCTGAACCGGTTCTTAAAGGAGCATTGAAATGGGTAAAATAGCATTTGTATTCCCGGGACAGGGCGCACAGGTCCCGGGAATGGGTCTTTCTGCATTTGAAAATTCTGCAGCAGCAAAGGCCATTTTCGAAAAGGCGGACGAGATCCGTCCGGGCACTTCTGCCCAGTGTTTCGAAGGAAGCGTAGAAGAACTTAAGATTACGAAAAACACACAGAGCTGTCTTTATGTGACAGAGCTTGCTTTAGCTGCGGCTCTTACAGAGCAGGGCTTTAAGGCAGACATGTGTGCAGGCTTTTCTCTTGGAGAACTCTCTGCTCTTTGCTACTCAGGCGCGATCGACTTCGAGACCGGATTGAAACTGGTCATGAAACGTGGTGAGCTGATGCAGCAGGATGCGGAAAAAGCGGATACCTTTATGGCAGCTGTGATCCGTCTTCCGGAAGAAAAACTGATGGAGATCATTTCCGGTTTTGAAAATGTTTACGCTGTAAACTTCAACGGAGCCGGACAGATCACGGTCGCAGGTGCGGCAGAACATCAGGAAGCATTCTCTGAGGCTGTAAAGGAAGCAGGCGGAAGAGCAATGCCGCTTAAGGTTTCAGGCGCATTCCATTCTCCGTATATGAATGATGCAGCGAAAGCATTTGAAGATGTGATTGCGGAGCAGAATTTCAAGACACCGGAGATCACGGTTTATTCCGATACGACCGGAAAGCCTTATGAAGGTGATGTTGCGGATACTCTTAAGAAGCAGATCATCAATCCGGTACATTGGGAGACGATCGTAAAAGACATGATCGCGAACGGCGTTGATACGTTTATCGAAGTGGGTCCCGGAAAGACGCTTACAGGCCTCTTAAAGCGTATGGACGATACCGTAAAAGCATTCCGTATGTCTGAATACGGAGATATCGAAGAAATCAAACAAGGAGTTTTGTCATGTTAAAAGACAAGGTTGCTGTTGTTACCGGCGGAAGCAGAGGCATCGGAAAAGCCATTGCCGAAAAGTTAGCTTCAGCCGGCTGTAATGTTGCGGTTATCTTTGCGGGTAATGCAGAAAAAGCGGAGGCTGTCTGCAATGAATGCAAGGAAAAATATGGCGTAAATGCAATCAGCTATCAGTGCAATGTTGCTGATTTTGAAGAAGTAAAAGCTGTTGTTGCAAAGATCAAGGCAGATTTCGGCACGATCGATCTTCTCGTAAATAATGCGGGAATCAACCGTGACGGTCTTCTGGCCATGATGAAAGAGAGTGCGTTTGATGAAGTCATCGCAGCGAACCTCAAAGGTACGTTCAATATGATCCGTCAGTGCACACCGATCTTCATGAGACAGAAGTATGGCAGGATCGTAAACCTTTCCTCCGTTGCCGGAATCATCGGAAATCCGGGACAGGTGAATTATTCTGCATCAAAGGCCGGCATCATCGGACTTACGAAATCGGTTGCAAAAGAACTTGCAGCAAAGAATATTACCTGCAACGCAGTTGCACCGGGCTTTGTCGCAACGGACATGGTAAAAGAACTGACAGACGATACTTCCGCAATCGAAAGCCAGAT
>CAMODY010000188.1 GCA_946611595.1 uncultured Clostridia bacterium
CTTTTTTCACAATTTCATCAAGGTCTCAAAACAGAGAAAAGCCAGAAATATCTGACCTTTCTCCGTTTGTTTATATGTTTAGGAAGAGCTTAAAAACCGCAGAAGTCGGTGATATATTTCTTATACAGATCGTTCTTTTCTGCTGCCAGCATATGTGTGCATCCGTCTGCCGGGCAAAGAATGGCATCAGGGATCTGAGAAGCCATAAACTCAGCTGTAGCAGGCTGGTAGCCGGAACCGGGGTTCGCATAGATGATTGCTGTCGGTACATCAATCTTCTTTAATACCTCGCGGAAGTCCGCAGAAGCCATGGTGATCCAGTAATCGGTCATGCAGCCGATCTGCTCATCGGAGATGTAAACCATGCCGTTATAGAGGGCATCTCTGATCAGCGGATTGTGCTCTCCGCTTTCGATTCTGGCCTTAATCTCCTCTTTGCTGTTATAAGGCTCTCTGGGATCCTCCGGGTTGTGCTTATAGAGCAGCTGCTCTGTGAGATAAAGAGCGTATCTCTCATAATCATTCTTAATAATGTTCAGATCCTCTTCATACATCTCGCGGGTGTAGTGTCCCTGGTAGAGACCCAGCTTCCAGTCGCCTTCGTTGATCAGCTTGGGAGACATATCGCCGGTGAGAACCTTGATCAGGTTGCCGGTGCCAAACTGCTGTACATAGGAGAATACTACTGCTGCACCCATGGAATACCCCATCAGGATGTACTTGTCAATGCCCAGGTATTCCATGAGCGCTTTGGCGTCTCTGGCAGACTGGTGAACGCCGATTTCTCCCTGTGCCTTTGTAAAACCGTATCCGCGCTGGTCGAATACGATCATTCTGCAATGTTCTCTCATAAACTTGATAAAAAGATCCTGGGAAGTTACGCTGCTGCCCATGCCATAGATAAAGAGGAAAGGAACACCCTGACCCTCATCAACATATTTGATTTCTGCGCCGTCAGGTGCTGTAAAAGATCTGATTACTACTTCATTTGTCATAATTCTTATCTCCATTTCTGTGCACGGCGCACCGGCTGGTGCACCGCGCACGATTCGATCTTTCAAATATCAGTTTTCGTTGAAACAATGTATTTATATGATAGAATTCCTTTTTATACGATTCCTGCTAATGCCAGAACTACGCAGATCAGAGCAAGGCCAATCGGAGCAACTACTGTGCACCAGAAAACATGTCCGTAAGACTTCTTTGCAGTTACGCCGCATACGGTAGCCATTGCCAGGAAGGTCGGGCAGTGAGGAAGTGTATCCAGACCCATGGAAGCAATACTGGTGATACGGAACATTGCAGAAGGATCAATATTATAGGACAGATAGGTGTCAGCCAGTGTCTGTGCGAAAATGGTAGCACCGCTCATGGATGCGCCGGTAATACCGGAGAAAATATTGATGGAAATGATAGCAGAAATATACGGGTTAGCAACTTCGGAAAGATACTTTGCGAAATTGATGAAAAGCTCGAAGCAGGGAGCTGCATTAACAACTGCTGCAAAGCCCATCATTGCGCCGGTCAGAAGCATAATGTTAACACTTGCCAGGAAACCGTCTGTGTATGTCTTGATTGCAATGCCCTTCAGATATTTGTACTGCAGTACGATCAACAGTGCAGTGGATGTAAAGATAGAGATGTAAGAAGCTGCCATGGTGCCGATTCCCGCCTTCATCAGAACAACACGAAGAACCATAACCAGGATCAGCGGAGCCAGGGAAGACCACAGAGGAGGAAGTTCCTTGCCCTCATGGGCTTTGATCAGTTCAAGGTCAGACTCAGAAGCTTCAAACACTTCGCCTTTCTTCGCACTCATTTTCGTACGGACCATCAGATATACAACACCGAAGATCAGGGAAATGATCAGAGCAATGATACCCATTGTTGCAGCAGAAAGCGGAGAAACGTGGAATCCTTCAGAGAGTGCATACATCAGTCCGGCAATAACGCCAGGTGTGCATACAAGAACAACTACAGAGCCATACAGGAAGATTGCCGGCATCAGGTTCTTGCTGATATTGGCTTTTCTGAACAGAGGCATCGCGATCGGATATACTGCAAATACAACGATGAAAGCGTTGATTCCGCCATATGCCAGAATCCAGGTTACAAGCAGTGTGGCAATCGGAGCAAACCGTGCGCCGAAGATCTTAAATAAAGCGTTCGCTATGGTTTCCGCAGCACCTGTTATTTTCATAACTTCGCCGTATGCGGATGCCAGGCAGAACATCAGGAAATATGTTGAAAAGAAATTACCAAGGCCGGTTGAATATGTGGTTACAAAAGAATCCGCGATATTCATTCCATTGGTTACAATTACGATTGCGGAAGCGATCAGTGTAGCAATTGCTACGTGCACTCCCTTATAAATCATCAGTATCAAAGCTACAATTGCGACGATCAGGCCGATAGCGCCTATTCCTGTACTCATGTTTTTCCTCCTCCAAAAAGAGATTGTGTTTACGTGCTGCAATGGATCCATAAGCTTTATGCCTGCATTATACGTTTCTTTTTTGACAATTACCAATATCAAATCTGCATGACCTCATAAGAAAAACTTATCAATGACCGTATTTGTATTTTGGTCACTGCAAAATATATGTATTTTAAATAGTTGCTTTTTCGCTATTTTCTGCGTTACGCGCTTCGCTATGACCGTTTTCATTTTTTGGTCATTTGACATTGACAAAGTGGTTCTTTCCTTGTATTATGAACTTGTAAACAACTTTTTTATAGTGAAGAGAAAGGGATGCTTGCATGGATTTTCTTCAACTCTCCTATTT
>CAMODY010000189.1 GCA_946611595.1 uncultured Clostridia bacterium
AGCATCTTTTACAAGGATACAGATGGGTCAGGCTTTTCGAAGCCTGGCTCATTTTACGTTTTGGCGATGAACAAGTCCCACCTTCTAGCATTTCTTTTTGCAGACACGCGCCAGTCCCTTTTGGGAGCATGCTTCATGACACGCCTCCTTTAGGCCGAGAAGAAATAGAACGCACCCAAGGTGATCTGCTGTCAGAGTGCATTTTTCCGGACAATGGAAACAGTAGGATAGGATTGTCGGAAATTGCTCTTAGACGAATGAGTAAAATACGATTTTTGTGACTATTGCATATATAACAGCGCTTTTGTAAAGATGTTTTGCTATAATTAAACAGACGGAGAGCACGTCATATAAATATTCTGCGTAGAAAAATAAGCATTCTAATCTGTCCGTAAGGAAACAGTTTAGAAGCATACCTGCGCATTTTGTCCGGCAGGTTTTTATAAGTATTATCCGCTTTTGTCTGCAGACTGCAGACCAATGAAGAGGGTATATTTTCTATAATAAGTACAACACACCAATGCGTCGATCACACAGCGTGATCATTCACATATATAGAAGGGAAGAGAATACTAATGGGGAAGAATGAAATCATTCCGTATGAAAGAAAACTGCCTGCTAAGTCAGAGGAAGCGGTAAAGCAGATGCCCGCTGCCATAGTTCCTATATCGTTTGAGTGCTTATCAAATAATCATTACGCTTTCCGCTATAACGTCTTTGATGACATGTCAATGTCCATGGAAGAGTCTGATCAGTTCTATGATCGCAGTGAATATCAGAGTAGCCATTTTGATGATTCGGTAAAGGTGTCTGAGCACATTTATTATAGAGCTGCAGCAGCCAGCGGATTCCTGACCGGCAGCATGGATACTTTTGGAATTACCGATACGGTACTTGATCATATTTCTCAATGGAAGGAAAAAGACAATTGCTGGCCGAAACTGATCATCAGCGTGGCCAGAGTATGTGGTTATAAGAAAGAGGATTTTAAAGGAGCTGCAGCCTTTTTAAGAGAAAAGATCAATCTTGATTTTGTCAAAAAAGGGATTGCTATAGAACTGGCTAAGGCGCCGAATGCAGCCGGTCTGATCTTTTCAATCATTGGTCAATTTACGAAAAAACGGATCGCTCTTGATAAGAACGGCCAAATCTGTATGCTTCCTCTGCCCGACTACTATGTGATTGGTAAAGACGAGCAGCAAAAGATCCTCCTGGGAGTCCTATACTGGGCTTTTCACGTGGGAATCGATAAAGGCCGCCGGCAACTCGGGGACCTGCCGAAGGCGGTCAGAGATTTACTCGAAAAAATCATCCGCCTGCCGATCATGCAAAATTTGCCGGCATCCACCGAAGACTGCGAAAAGCTGTTTTCCGATTTGTTACGAGAGCTCTTTAAAGAGGATGAAGCATTCGTTAGTGACAACGAAGAGGATAATACAGACAAATACAAAAGACAGATCGTCTCTGTGTTATTGAACGAATTTATCACGAGGGGCTTATTCTTTGTGATCAAACTCTGGGAAAAACTGCAGAATGAAGAGATTCGAAGGCTTGAAGATGTACGAGCTTTGGATCTGACGGATGCAATCCCTTTTAATAACCGGATTGTCTCCAGAATGTGCCTTATCTCCAGCGGTGTTTATGTTGCTGTAAACGTGGCCGGCGCAGTCGGCAAGGCGCTGCGTAAAAAGAAGGCCGGTGGTCATGACTTTGCAGCGAATTTCAAGGCGGAGATCAATATTGCAGGGATCATGCGGTTCAGTTTTGCAATCGCCCAGGACATCAAATATTGGGGAGAGGATATTAAGATCTTCTTCAACAGAGTACTTCATAAAGACCAGTTTGCCGGAAACAGTATGAATAACGAGGGTGCGGAACAGGTGTTTGAAAAACTAACGTTAACTCCGGAGCAGACCAGGCTGCTGTTTTCGCTTGAGAACTTTGCAATCGAAAGAGATATAAGAGAAACAAGAGCAAAGTTGCCGGACAAAGCAAATGTGAAGGCATTATGGCATGCCGCATGGAAGGAAAATATATATGAATACCTTAAAGTGGACAGGCAATTCTTCTACGGGGATGAGGAGGCTGTTTATAGAAGCCTGATCAAGGTCTCCTTCCATTATGATGATGACAATTCATGGGTTTACCTGCTCGCGCTCGAATTAGCTCTGTTCAGACCGTATTTTGCGATAGGAACCGTGAAAGATAAAGAGTTTGCCAAATTAAAGTATGAGCATGATTATGCGAAGGAAGTATTCGCATTGAAGCAGACGATCGTCAGTGAGAGCATGATCAAAGACTTCAGAGATGAAGCCAAGAAGATGAAGAGAATCGTTGACGGAAGTGATGTCAGAAAGTTGGCACGGGGAGGGGCGATTGCAGCGGTTGGCATTGTTGCAGGAGGAGCGGCCCTGCTATTTGCGCCTGAAATAGCAGTCGCGTTAGTGGGTGCACAGTTTGCGGAATTACATGGAGCTGCTCTCATTAGTGCCAGCATGGCTTTGCTTGGCGGCGGTTCACTTGCAGCCGGTGGATTCGGTATGGCAGGTGGAGCTGCAGTGATCGCAGGTGGCGGAGCCGTTCTTGGATTAGCAGGTGCAGGTGCGGCATCGGTATTAGTCACTATCAACATGACATCCATAGAAGAATGGGAGAAGCAAACCGCAAAATTGCTGACATTGGCAGGCAGAGTATATCTTCAGGAACTGAAAGATCGTCAGATTGTACTTGAGATCCGAAATCAGGTAAACAAAACCATAGACATGCTAAAGCAGGAAGT
>CAMODY010000190.1 GCA_946611595.1 uncultured Clostridia bacterium
TGATAAAAATGCCTTCGTCACGTTCAACGAAGGCACCCGAATTTTCGGTAATTTTGAAAAGCGGCTATAAAGCCGCTTTTTTATGCCAAACTGATCTTCATCGTTAGAACGTTCAGCCCTAACATATTCTGATAATCAATATCATCTGCAATTTTATAAACCATGCGGATACCAATGTTCTTGCAAGGGTCATCTGGATCTATCAGGTTTTTCCGCTCTGCCGGATCGAATGGTTTGCAATCATCCTTGATCCTTAGGATCAGACCATCTTCTTTATAGGTCACACGGATATCGGTCTTATGTTTTTTCTTATCTTTCGTAAACCCGTGATCCACAATATTTCCTGCCATCTCCTCCATACACAACGCCGCATAATATGCTTCCTTCGCATCTACGCCATGATCCTTGCAGAACGTTTGTACCGTTTCTGCAACGTGAACGACATCTTCTGCGTTCTGAACAGAAAGCTCTAAACGGTCTTTGACATCGGCGCCAAACTCCTTTGGAATCGCCATCAGCTCTTCCATGTTTTTCGGAATCCGCTTGTTTTTGATTAGGGAATAAATCAAGAATACCAAAGCGCATATAATACTGCTTACGAAATATGCGACATAAAATCCGGTCATTCCGAACGGTCTGATCAGAAGGAAGCCCAGAACAGAAACACAAAGAATGCCATCCAAAACAGTTACCACATGGGCAAGGGCGTGTTTACCGAAGCTCTCAGCAAAACTGTTAAAGCACAGACAGATCGTGGAAAATGGGAAGGCGATCGGAAGAATGCGGAACGCCAGCACTGTCAGCTGATAGACCTGTTGCGATGGATCATGATAGAAAATGATTGTGATTGGAACTGCAAGTGCGATCACGACTGCAGCCATGATACATGTGATCGGAAGCCCCTTCAGTAAAAAGGTCTTCATAATATCAGTTAGCGACCTTTTGTCTTCTTCCCCAATTGAAACGCTGAAAAGCATACGGCAGACGATCTCCATTCCAAAAGGAAGCGCCCAGCAGACTTCAAGCAAAGAACCCGCAGCGCCATAAGCAGAAAGACCGTCGGAACCAACAAAGCGCAGGATCATGGTATTTACGAGCAGCCCTCTGACTGCCTGATAAATCCTAAGCAATGCTCCGGGAAGTCCCGTCTTCAGCATCTCCCTAGTAAAACTGAAATCAACGTGTCTGAAGTGAATCTGATACAGACTATCTTTCCGGAAAAAGTACGGCAGAAGTGCAATTAAAAATGCCCAGTTTCCGGCGGCACCGGCAAGACCTAGTCCAAGCGTTCCAAGCGGCAGGACAACAATGAACAGATAGGTGAAAATGACAGTTGCTACAAGGAAAACGATACTTGCACTCATCAGCCTCTTGTTTTGCTGTTCCAGTGAGAGAAACGCAAAAAGCTGCTGGCTAACGAGGAAAGGAATGACGCCTGCTGAAAGGCCCATGATATAGCTGTTGAATTCATGACGCACAGTAGCATCACTTGCTAAAAAAGTGGCAAGATCAAATCTTCCTGCAAAAAACATCAACACCGTGATCACAACTGAGAAGATAAGGATCAGGAGAATATCAAGAGAAAACACGGCCTGCATTTTTTTGCTCTCGTGCCGTCCCATAAACTTTCCGCACAGAATCTGAGCGCCACCTAAGATCACTGTGCTTATGGCAAGCAGGAACATATAGACCGGATTGTATACGCCCATCGCGCTGACCGCGATTGGCCCGATCACATTGCTGGCAAATACCGTTGAAATAATACCGCTCAAAGCAGCAAGCGCGAGTAAAAGCACTTGCGTCGGGAGCAGTTCAAAATACAGTTTTGATATGATTTTTGCATTATCAGACTTCATGCAGAAAGTTTACTGCTGCCAGGAAACAGATGCAAGGCAAAAAAAGAAGCGGCGTATTTGCCGCTTCTGCTTTCTTAGTTCTTCACTTTCAGACTTTTAAGATAGTCTTTCTGCTCCGGCGAGATCCGGTAGCTTTCAACCGCTTTCTGTATCGTTTTTTTGTGCGTCCAGTCAGCAAGCCGCTTCTCCTCAATAAATGGAAGAATGCTTTCATACTGCTTTGCGAGAGCGGTTGCAAAATACCAGGCGATCATCATATTAACGTAATACTCCTCACTTCTGAGTTTTGCGACCATCTCAGGATAAAGTGGATCAAAGTCATCATCCAGAAAATGCTCCATCAGCATTTTTATACCAAAACGGATCGTGTATGTTTCCTCTGAAGCAATCCACGTCCGGATTGATTTCAAAAGTTCTTTTTTATGTTTCTTAAAAACCTTCGGAGACATCTGGTCGCAGGTCGCCCAGTTATCCACATACGGAAGAAATCTCTCCACTTTTTCTAAACAACTGTCATAGTCTTTGATTCCGGAGAGGATAAACGCATGCAGCTGGTTCTCATCAAAATATTGATGAGGAAGATCATTCAAAAAAAGATCAATATCGGCTCTTTTCGATATTTCTTTCGCCAGCTTCCTAAGTTCCGGGGTGCGCACACCAATAAAACTATCATCTCCTACTCCCGGAATCAGTTTGCTTTGAAAGCCCCTGTATTTTATATCCTGCTTCTTAAACAGCAGTTCTCTGATTTCAGCAATGATCATATCTGTTTTCTGTTTATTCTATTCTCGGTTGAGAAGGACAGCGACTTCGACATACCCCGAGACACCATTATGGATGTCACCCGTATGAGGGAACATTTCCACAA
>CAMODY010000191.1 GCA_946611595.1 uncultured Clostridia bacterium
TTTGGGCCCGCCCGTTTTTATTCAGGAGAGAGACTTATGATCAGATCAATGGAAGAATTAACGCAGGCAGCAAAAAGCACGCCGGCACTCAAAATGGCCGTAGCCTGCGCAGCAGACGCACCAGTTTTAGAAGCGGTGAATCTTGCGTATGAAAATAAGATCATTACCCCGGTCCTCATCGGGGATAAAGAAAAAATCATAGAAGAAGCAGCAAAAGCAGGAGTTTTCGTAGACGAGTGGGAGATCATCGACATCCCGGATAAGCAGGCGGCTTGTGAAGAGGCAGCACGTCTTGCCGGAGAAGGAAAGATCAGCCTGATCATGAAAGGCATGGTCGATACTTCCGTCATCATGAAAGCGGTACTTAAGAAAGAGTTCGGCCTTCGTAAAGAAGGCGCCCTCAGTCATATCGGCGCTTTAGAAGTTGAAGGCTTTGACCGTCTGTTCTATATTACCGACTCCGCGCTTAACATTGCACCAGATTTTGATACAAAGGTTGCGATCGTCAAGAATGCGGTTGAGGTCGCGCATGCACTCGGAAATGAAGAACCGAAAGTTGCAGTTCTTTGTGCTGTTGAAAAAATAAACGAAAAGATGCCATGCACGCTGGATGCAGCGAAGCTGGCTGAAATGAATAGAGAAGGTAGGATAGAAGGCTGCGTGATCGGAGGTCCTTTTGCGCTGGACAATGCTGTCTCTGCTGAGGCAGCAGCGCATAAAGGGGTTTCCGATCCCGTTGCCGGAAAAGCTGATGTTTTAATGGTTCCGGATATTGAGGCAGGAAACCTCCTGATCAAATCCATGGAATATTTCGGACATGCGAAAAAAGCGGGCGTGATCATGGGAGCGAAGATTCCGGTCGCGCTGACATCGAGAGCAACTGCGCCGGAGTCCAAAATGTACACGATCGCAATTGCCAAGATCATTGCAAACAAAGCAGGAGGAGAAAATGCCTAAACAGATCATTGTTATCAATCCGGGTTCAACCTCTACAAAAATTGCACTTTATAATGATGCGGAACAAGTATTTTCAAAGAATTTGAATCACAGCGCAGAAGAATTATCCGTCTATCCGGAAATTGCAGATCAACTTGACTTCCGGAAGGATGTGATCATCAAAGCGCTGGAAGAGGAGAATGTTGATATCGGAAAAACCGATGCCTTTGCGGGAAGGTGCACGGGGCTTCTTCCTATGCCGGGCGGTGTATATGAAGTGAATGATTTGATGTTTCAGCATGCAAGCATCGGAATCGGAAGCAAACACGCCGGAAATTTAGGCCCGATGATTGCTTTGGAATTTAAAAACAAATACGGTGGACGTGCGTTTTGCGTAAACCCGAGTTCTGTCGACGAGTTTATTCCGGAAGCAAGAGTAACGGGACTTCAGGAAATGTTCCGCACAAGCAGAGGGCATCCTTTGAATCAGAAAGAAGTGGCGATGCGCTATGCGAAGGACCACGGAAAAGAGTATTCTGATGTCAACGTGATCGTAGTTCATATGGGCGGCGGCATCTCTGTCGGCGCACATCAGAAGGGCAAGATCATTGATAATGTTGACTCGACAAGAGGCGAAGGCCGCATGGCGCCTACCAGAACCGGTACGCTTCCGGCAGCGAATCTCATCGAGCTTTGCTTCTCCGGAAAATATACGGAGAAAGAACTGCTGAATAAAGTTATGAAGACCGGCGGATGGATCGACCACTTAGGAACCTCTGATGGTATTGAGGTAGAAGGACGTATTGCGGCCGGCGATAAATATGCGGAACTCATTTTTAATGCGACAATCTATCAGCTTGCAAAAGATGTGGCGGCGATGGCGTCTGTTATGGATGGAGAAGTTGATGCCATCCTCTTAACCGGAGGCCTGGCACATTCAAAGCTGCTTGCAGAGCGCCTTCAGAAAAAGACCGCGTTCATCGCGCCAACGGAAATTTATGCGGGCGAGTATGAGATGGAAGGTCTCGCGGCAGGTGCACTTCGCGTGCTGAACGGACTTGAAGAGCCAAAGTCCTACACGGGAGAGCCTGTCTTTAAAGGATTTGATGCATTGTTTCAGGAGTAAAAAGATATGTCAGTCTGGCTTATCGTAGGAATTGTTATAACCTTTCTGGCGATCGTGATCGTCAGTCTTATATCAGGAAGAAAAGTTAAGAGCGGAGCAGACTTTGATTCTGCAGGCGGAAAGGCAGGAGCCGGAATCGTGACCGGCGCAATCCTTGGAACACTGGTGGGCGGATCCTCTACTGTCGGCACGGCACAGCTTGCCTATGACTTTGGAATGAGTGCATGGTGGTTCACCTTGGGCGGCGGCATTGCCTGTCTTTTGCTTGCAATCTTTTTTGTAAAGCCCCTCCGTCATGCTAAATCAACAACATTGGTTGGCATCATTGCAGATGAATATGGTGAAAAAGCTGGTATGGCCGCGTCGATCCTTTCATCGGTCGGCACGTTTATAAATATCCTTTCACAGCTGATCGCAGCAACGGCGATCATTGAAATCATTTTCCCGAATATCAGCCTGATCGTATCCATGGCGATCGCGGTCGCGCTGATGATCATCTATGTGATCTTCGGAGGAATGCTGAGCGTAGGAAGTGTCGGCGTGGTCAAGCTGATCTTGCTGTTTGTTGCGGTAATTGCAGGTGCAGGTTTTGTTCTTTACCATTGTAACGGCATTTCCCTGCTCTGGAATAATCTGGATCATGGAACTTATTTTAATCT
>CAMODY010000192.1 GCA_946611595.1 uncultured Clostridia bacterium
TTGCAGGCGATGACGATCGCTTTTACGTCCTGGGACACTAAAAACTCCGCGATCTGTTTGGAATAGCGGATAATGGTTTCCGGAGATTTATTTCCGTACGGCACGCGTGCGGTATCTCCGAAATAGATGATCTTTTCATTTGGAAGATTGCTTAAGATTTCTTTCGCAACTGTCAGGCCGCCGACACCGGAGTCGAAAACGCCGATCGGCAGCTCTTTATAATTCTGCATGTGCTTGTACCTTTTCTAAAATAATTGCGTGGACTCTTTCCGGGAGTTCCTGAAGTTCTTCTTCACTTAAGTCTTTCGTCTCAATCGGCTCCATAAATTCCACACGTACTTTTCCCGCTTTTATGATCGGGACATGGTCATCGAAGATCTTTCCGCTGCCATTGATCGCAACCGGGACGATTTTTGCACCGGCTTTTGTAGCCAGCTTAAAACTTCCATGTTTAAACGGGAGCATCTGACCTTCCACCTTAGAGCGCGTGCCTTCCGGGAAGATCCACATGGAAATTCCCTGTTTGACATATTCAACACCCTGAAGGATCGTAGCGATTCCCTGTCTTCTGTCTTTGCGGTCTAAGAAGAGGCAATAAACAGAGTTCATCCACCAGCCGATAAGCGGCCAGGTCTTCATCTCTTTCTTTGCTACGAAACCGGTTGGTTCAGGGAAAACCGGATAGGTCGCGATGATATCAAAAAATCCACGATGGTTGGAAATATAGACGACGGATTCGCCCTTTTTTGGAAGATATTCAAGTCCGATATATTCAAGTTTTGCGCCGCAGAGAAAGCGGCATGTTTTCAGCTTGTACTGTACGAAACGTAAGCTGATCATATCCTGCCCGCGCCGGCTGAAAAGTCCGACCAAACGAGAGAAAGGAAAAACAAAAAGGGTTTCTATTATGGTTATGAGAACGGCGATGACCACCAGTATTAATCTTATCATGCCCATATAGTAGCATTAACATATTCTACTGTCAAAACCCGCTTGATCCGCCCTGCGGCCAGCTATGGTCCAGCAATCGCTGCCCTCGTTGGCGCTGACGATGCGCACTACGGGCAGACGATCTGCTGGCGCAGGCGGCAGAAAGGTAGGCGGCTCTGTTTTTATTGAATTTTCGCGATGAATTGACTATAATAACTCCACTGCGAAAGCTCGCAGGTATTTTTGTTATGTTTTTTTATATGGATCAGTGTCTGACTGGAGGATTGGGACTTGAATAATAAGACACAGATGGGTTTCCCGGGAGGTATGAAAATGCGAGGGAGCAATTTAACGTTACTGACTGATTTTTATGAGCTGACAATGATGCAGGGATACTTTAAAGCGAAGAACACCAGCACAGTTGTATTCGATGCTTTTTACAGAAAGAATCCGTTCGAAAGCGGCTATGCGATTGCCTGCGGCTTAGAACAGGTGATCGAGTACATTAAAAACCTGCACTTTACATATGAAGACATTCAGTATTTAAGAAGCCTTAACACATTTGACGATGACTTTTTAGATTACTTAAGTTCTTACCACTTTACCGGCGATATTTATGCGATCCCGGAAGGAACGGTTGTATTTCCGCACGAGCCTTTAGTAAAAGTTGTAGCACCGATCATGGAAGCACAGCTCCTTGAAGCAGCGATCCTGAACATCATCAACCACCAGAGCCTGATCGCAACGAAGGCAAGCCGCGTTGTTTATGCAGCGGGCGGCGGCGTTATGGAATTTGGTCTTCGCCGTGCGCAGGGACCGGATGCCGGAATCTTAGGCGCAAGAGCAGCCTGCATCGCAGGATGCGTTGGAACATCCAACGTTCTTGCAGGTCAGATGTTTGGTGTTGGCGTAAAAGGAACACACGCACACAGCTGGGTTATGAGCTTCCCGGATGAATATACAGCGTTTAAGACTTACGCAGAGCTTTATCCGGATGCCTGCATTCTTCTTGCGGACACTTATGATACTTTAGATTCCGGTGTTCCGAATGCAATCCGTGTATTTAAAGAGATGAAGGCAGAAGGCAAGAAACTCGGCATGTATGGTATCCGCTTAGACTCCGGAGACCTTGCATACCTTTCCAAGAAAGCAAGAAAGATGCTTGATGATGCCGGATTCCCGGATGCGATCATTTCTGCATCTTCCGATCTGGATGAAAACCTGATCTTCTCCCTGAAGACTCAGGGCGCACAGATCACTTCCTGGGGCGTTGGAACAAACCTGATCACAGCAAAAGACTGCCCGTCCTTCGGCGGCGTTTATAAACTGGTCGCTATGAAAAATGAGGAGACCGGCGAGTTTACTCCGAAGATCAAAATCTCCGAAAATATTGAAAAGATCACGAACCCGGGCAACAAGACCGTGTTCCGTTTATACAGCAAGGAGACAGGAAAGATCATCGGCGATCTGATCGCAATGGCAGATGAGAAATATTCAGAAGATGAAGATATCCTGCTCTTTGACCCGATGAGCACATGGAAGCAGACCTTAGTAAAAGCCGGAACCTTTGAGCTCAGGGAGCTCCTTGTTCCGATCTTCCAGAAGGGTGTCTGCGTATACGATGAGCCGACAGTTCCGGAAATCACGGAAAACTGTGCGAAAGAATTAGATACACTTTGGGATGAGACCAGACGTCTCGTAAACCCGAACAAGGTTTATGTGGATCTTTCCAAGAAGCTTTACAAAGTGAAGAAGGATCTGCTTGATGCAGCAGCAGGCATCGACTTGAA
>CAMODY010000193.1 GCA_946611595.1 uncultured Clostridia bacterium
TTGTCCGCACTGGCAAGCTCACTGTCTAGTCCTTTATTGATGACCTGCTCATATAGTCCGTCGTGTAGCATGGTATTGCTCCTTAACACTGTTTGGGTGGACGCTGATAGATCAAATACTCAGAAGGTCTGCATCAAAGGAAAGAAAACCACGGGCCTCTGAAGTCTATGCTGAAAAAGTCTTTCGCCTCTTCAAGATTCATTACAACCCATTCTCTGGATTTTCGAGCCTCAAGAGTCTCAGGTAGTTCTTTCATCAAGCGATCAGCCTCATATGTAGCACCCGCATTGTATCTTAGCTCGTTATTGCGGCGTGAAATTATAAAAGACTTCCGGCTTGTTTTCCATGCCGTTCGAATTGTCTTGATCGCATACTTGCCTGTAACTTGTTCACTAAAATAGTTTTCTAGCGAAAGCGGACGAATATATTCTGGAACCGAATCCGCGTTTTCCTGGATGATGGAAACAATCACTTCCGATGAATATTTTAAAATATCCGGCGCTTCAGTCTCATCTTGCTTAAGCTGATCAATTAAATCTGGGATCAGATCCAGCATCCTTGCAAGGTATTCACGATAAAAAGCTGTTCCAATCTTCTGCTGGACAGAACGGACAACATTGCTCTTCATCACTTCTGTGTTTGTTAGTCCTGCCTCAACTCTGCAAATGACGGTACGCCTAATAACTTCGGGCGCTACAGCCTTTACATCTTCATTTGCACTGATTACTACGGCGGAGTAGTTTACAAGATGGTCGCTGACGCCAAAATCATCATTCTTTATGGTTTCAATCGCGTGTTGATTAAATCTTGTGTTAGTAAGATCGTCCACAATGATCGGTGCACCCTGAACTGTGCGTTTCAATCCTTCAATACTGGAACGGGTAAAATCTGGTGCAGACACTTTTGGTTTTTGGCCGATCATCATCTTAAGCAATGTTTCCAAAAAACTCGTCTTGCCCGCTTTGCTCTGACCATATACCAATCCAAACACCGGATAAGGCAATCTGTTTTGATCATATCGAGCCGCCATGTCACGCATAGCCGCCATAAAGGGAGAACAGAAAAACCAGTTTGCAAATTCAAAATATCGATATTGCATTCCAGTCACATCACCGTGGAACTTGCTATACCCCTCCATATACTTCAGAAACAGATCTACATCGTTTTTTATCAGTTCTTCACTTGGGGACAAATCTAGCGGTTCATCGTTAAGGCTCGCACAATGATCAAACACATTCACCACAAGCTGCGGGTACTCGCTCCTTAACTCCCGTTTTTGTGTATTCTCATCCTTGATGTGCCGCCGAAGCTTCATTAAGGCTTCCGGAGAAATCAATATTTTTCCTGTCTTTTTTTCTGCCTTTGGCATGACAGGCGTGAGTCTTGCTGCCAGTTTTCGAACATCAAGAATAAACTGGACATTCTCCTCATTTTCTTTTACCGGCTCTATTGAAAGCACTTTTTTAGCCCTAACAGTCCCGGCGATCGGAAGTTCATCAAGGTTTTCTTCTGCATCAGCAATTAGGATGGCTTTCTTTGTTATTTCATCCGTGCTACTATTCTTCAAATCTTCAAAGATGGAATAATACCAATCAAACGCGTGCTCATCATCAAGATAGCAGATATTCTCTCTCTGAACACCGCCGAATGCATTATACGACATGTTTGCAGACCCCATGATAACGCGTTTTTTCCCATCATCACTGCTTAAGAGATATATTTTCTCATGTGATAACTGTGTTCTGGTCACGAAGAAACGAACGCTTCCATCTTCAACCCGCGACAGCAGCTTTTCTCTTTCTCTTGTTTCCTTTCCCCGAATACGTTCTATCACTTTATTCTGAAAAGCCATTATTTCCTGCATTGAATACGAGAGTATCTCCTCGCACCCAAAAATGACTTCTGCTGAATCAAAAAGCGAAAGCACTTTATATAAAAAATTGATTCCAGAAGAGAAGGTGATCGCATACAGATGATCAAACCCAGAAAAAAGCTCTTGCCAAGTCATCAATTCTGCATGATCAAATGAAAGTTTGACTACATCAAGCTTATTCCCTGATTTAGAAATCGGAGAATCAGCACTTTCAAAGAGTGAATAATTGCTATCAAGCTCTTTTTCTGTCATTCTTTCTTACCTCTCTTCTTAACTATCATGACATCAGTATATTATTCTCCTGGGTGAGCAACTCTCAGATAAAACAATCTGAATAGTTATAATTATAATATCATCTATGGTGTCCCATAAAACGGACTTTGCTTCAGGATGCTCCCTATCTTTTTTCCTCTTCTGGAATGAGATCCATCACATCCCCGATATTTGCATTCAAAGCTGTGCAGATCTTGTTTAAAACCGTGAGCGTCACCTCTTCATCTCGGCGAAGCTTCGTCATTGTATTGGGGGCGATCCCGGCAGCACGGCGCAGATCCGCCTTGCTCATTTTTTTATCAACAAGCAGCTTCCAGAGCTTGTTATAGGAAATGGCCATGTCTTTCGACCTCCGGTCATCAAGAATGGCAATATTATACTATAATCGACTTTATACAGCAAGAGAGTTTCGCACGATCTTGCGAAACTCTCTTGCATTTTGAGATGGGTTAATTTCATTTTTTATACGAACGGCCTTAAGAAGTACGGTCTTAGGCTCCTACGTTCCCATATACAAAAGAATCAAAACCACCGGTTGAACCGGTGGTTTGATCAAGCCCTATAAGGGCTTA
>CAMODY010000194.1 GCA_946611595.1 uncultured Clostridia bacterium
CAAGCCGGTAACCACAAAGCCTGCTGAGACCCGTATGGGTTCCGGTAAAGGTACAACGGAATACTGGGTAGCAGTTGTTAAGCCTGGCCGTGTTATGTTCGAGATCGCCGGCGTATCCGAAGAGGTTGCCAGAGAGGCACTTCGTCTCGCTACTCATAAGCTCCCTGTTAAGTGCAAGATTGTATCTAAAGCGGATTTAGAAGGCGGTGATCGTAGTGAAAACTAATGAATTTGTAAAAGATTTACAGAATAAATCCACAGATGAATTGAACCAGGCATTAGTTGATGCGAAAAAGGAACTCTTCAGCCTGAGATTCCAGAACGCAACCAATCAGTTAGAGAATACCAGCAGAATTAAAGAAGTTCGCAGAAATATTGCCCGGATCCAGACAGTGATCACGATGAAGGCAGAGGCTGCGAAATAATCAGTTTCGGAAAGGAGAAATTTGTCGTGGAAGAAAGAAATCTCAGAAAAACGAGAGTAGGCAAAGTTGTCAGCAACAAGATGGACAAGACTGTTGTTGTTGCTATTGCTGACCGTGTAAAGCATCCGCTTTATAAGAAGATTGTCGATAGAACATACAAATTAAAGGCACACGATGAGAACAACGAATGCAACATCGGTGACAGAGTAAAGGTAATGGAGACAAGACCGCTTTCCAAGGATAAGAGATGGCGCGTAGTCGAGATTATCGAGAAAGCAAAATAATCTATTTCGCGAAATTTCAGGAGGTAGCGTAATGATTCAACAGGAAAGTAGACTTCGTGTTGCTGACAATACAGGTGCCAAAGAACTGCTCTGCATCCGTGTTATGGGTGGTTCCACAAGAAGATATGCCAATATCGGCGATACCATCGTTGCAACTGTAAAAGATGCAACACCGGGCGGAGTTGTTAAGAAGGGCGACGTTGTTAAGGCTGTTGTTGTCCGTACAGTCAAGGGCGCACACCGTAAAGACGGCTCTTATATCAGATTTGACGAAAATGCTGCTGTTATCATCAAGGATGACGGTAACCCGAGAGGCACACGTATTTTTGGACCGGTTGCAAGAGAACTTCGTGAGAAACAGTTTATGAAGATCGTTTCTCTGGCGCCGGAAGTACTGTAAGGAGGAAGTAGCATGGCATCAATGAGACTTAAGAAAGGCGATATGGTTCAGATTATCGCTGGTAAAGATAAAGGTAAATCCGGAAAGATCATTGCCATCAACCACAAAAAGGGTGTTGTCTATGTTGAAGGTCTTAACATGATCACAAAGCATACAAAACCGTCGATGGCTAATCAGCAGGGCGGCATCATCACCACAGAAGGTCCGGTCGATGCGTCCAACGTTATGTATCTCGCAGACGGAAAAGTATCCAGAATCGGATATACTTTTGAAGGTACTGACGCCAATGGTAAGCCGATCAAGAAGCGTGTTGCAAAGGCAACCGGCAAAGTGATCGACTGATCCGGTTTAAAGGAGGAAATACTGTGAGCAGATTACATGATATCTATAATGCAGAGATCGTTCCTGCAATGATCTCCAAATTCGGTTATAAAAATGTGATGCAGGTTCCGAAGCTTGAGAAGATCGTCGTAAACATGGGCGTTGGCGAAGCTAAGGATAATGCAAAGGTTCTTGAATCCGCTGCTAAAGATATGGAGCAGATCACAGGCCAGAAACCGGTAATTACGAAGGCAAAGAAGTCCATCGCAAACTTCAAGATCAGAGAAGGTATGTCGATCGGCTGCAAAGTCACTCTCAGAGGCGACAAGATGTACAATTTCGCTGATCGTCTGATCAACCTGGCTCTGCCGCGTGTCCGTGACTTCCGCGGTGTCAGCGCAGATTCCTTTGATGGCCGCGGCAACTATTCCCTGGGCATCAAAGAGCAGCTCATCTTCCCGGAGATCGAGTTTGATAAGGTAGATAAGGTCAGAGGTATGGACGTTGTTTTCGTAACAACCGCTAAGACCGACGAAGAAGCACGCGAACTGATCCGTTTATTCGGAATGCCGTACGCAAAATAAGGAGGTAGTTTCATGGCTAAAACAGCAATGAAAATCAAACAGCAGCGCAAACAGAAATTTTCAACAAGAGAATATAATCGTTGCAGAATCTGCGGCCGTCCGCATGCTTACCTGAGAAAATACGGCATTTGCAGAATCTGTTTCCGTGAACTGGCTTACAAGGGTGAGATCCCGGGCGTGAAGAAAGCTAGCTGGTAAGAAGGAAGGAGGAACCTGAAATGACAGATCCAATCGCAGATATGCTTACAAGAATCCGTAATGCGAATACTGCTAAACATGATACAGTCGATGTACCTGCATCAAAGATCAAACTTTCAATTGCAAACATTCTTTTGGATGAAGGCTATATCAAGAGCTACGATGTCATTGAAGAAGGCGTAGCAAAGACCATCAGAATCACCCTGAAATACGGTGCTGATAAGAACGATAGAGTTATCGCTGGTCTCAAGAGAATCTCCAGACCGGGTCTTCGTGTTTACGCAAGCGCAGCAGAGATGCCGAAGGTTCTCGGCGGTCTCGGTATTGCCATCGTTTCCACAAACAAGGGTATCCTGACTGACAAGCAGGCCAGAGAGGCCAATGTCGGCGGCGAAGTATTAGCATATATCTGGTAATCCGTTATTAAAAAATTGGCGCGAATGGGCAAAGATGCCTGTTCGGCCGGATAGCGGCAGCAGGCCGCATGAAACAAAGAATGTT
>CAMODY010000195.1 GCA_946611595.1 uncultured Clostridia bacterium
CACGCCCATGTTTTCATGGACGGAATTGATTATCAAAAAAGTGTTGCACGATTTAAAAACGGCGTTGATGAAAATGCCGTTCGAGCTGCGCTTTCCGAATACCAAAAAAGAGGCATCACACTGGTGCGCGACGGCGGCGACCATTTCGGCGCCTGCTCTTATGCAAAAAGCATTGCCGGGGAATACGGCATCACCTACCTTATGCCGGTTTATGCGCTATATAGAGAAGGCAACTACGGAAAGGTTGCCGGCATTCCATATAGAGACTTCAAAGAATACCACGCTCTGGTTTTAAAAGCGAAATCTTTGGGCGCTGATTTCATCAAGATTATGGTGTCCGGAATATTGGACTTTAATCAATTCGGTGTTGTATCTGAAACCGATTATTGTTTAAGCGATGTAAAAGAGCTCGTGCATATCGCGCACGAAGAAGGATTTGCTGTGATGACGCATGCAAGCGGAACAGAAAAAGTTCGCTTTGCTGCAGAGGCCGGAGTCGATTCGATCGAACACGGATATTATATAGACAACGAAACCATGCAGATCCTGAAAGAAAAACAGATCGTATGGGTTCCGACTGCAGTGACCAGCGAAAACCTGATCAAAACCGAGCGATTCAATGAAGACGAAGTGAAAAAAATTTCTGATTGCCACAAAGCTGCGATCAAAGAAGCTGCAGGCCTTGGCGTCCTGATCGGCTGCGGGAGCGATGCCGGCGCATATGCAGTGCGTCATGGGCAGGGAGCTGTTGATGAGTATAATCTGCTGCACGAGCTTATTGGCATCAACACTGATTCTATTCTGAAGTCAGCTGAAGCGATCATTCTTCAAAAATTCCATGGCTCTGTATCATGACAGCGCTTCTCATCTCTACTTTTCAGCTAAAAGATCCTTATAGATATTTTCTATACTCCTATGCTACAATAGGTTAGTTGTCGTTAACCATTATTAATAAATGATTTAATCATAAACATAAAGTATTACCAGGAGGAAACACCATGGCAAATCCAAACGCAGTACCTGGAACCGGCGGAAGCAGATATGTGCCTTACGAAGAAAGAGATGGCGCAGAATCTGTTGTGTTTTTCACCAGAGACTTAAGTCCTGCAGGGCTTGTAAAGATCTACGATAAAGTCAGTGAAGTGCTGACAGGAAAGATCGCAGTAAAACTTCACACAGGCGAGCCGAAAGGACCAAACATTATCCCAAGACCTTGGGTAAAAGAACTCTTTGAAAAACGACTGCATGAAAATGCGCAGATCATTGAAACGAACACCTACTATGAAGGCGGACGTTATACAACAGAGCTTCATGAAAAAACATTAAAGATCAACGGATGGACCTTCTGCCCTGTCGACATTACCGATGCAGAAGGAACAGCAGAATTACCGGTTGATGGAAAATGGTTTGATCATATGACCGTTGGAAAGAATATGCTGAACTACGATTCCATGCTGGCACTGACACATTTTAAAGGTCACACCATGGGAGGCTTTGGCGGCTCCAACAAGAATATCGGTATCGGCTGCGCAGATGGCCGCATCGGCAAAAAGGCAATCCACACAGTAGAGGGATCTTCCGATACGTGGAGCATCGCAGAAGAAGAACTGATGGAAAGAATTTCCGAATCCACAAAAGCTTCCATCGATTTCTTCAAAGGTCATGTTGCTTACATCAATGTCATGAGAAACATGTCGGTATCCTGCGACTGCGAAGGAACTGCTGCAGAGCCGGTCGTTACTCCGGATGTCGGAATCCTTGCTTCCCTTGACATCCTTGCAGTGGATCAGGCATGCATGGATTTAATCTACAATCTTCCGGACGAAGCAAGTGCTGCTTTCCGCGAGAGAGTTGAGACCCGTCACGGACATCGTCAGCTAGCATACATGAAGGAATTGGGCATGGGCAACAACCGTTACACCCTGATCGACATTGATAATGGCGATGCTGCGATCAGCCCGAAAGATGCGGTTGCACACGCAGGCACCACCTGGGTTCCGGACGAGTATAATCTGTAAGTTTCAAATAATAGATTTCGAACAAACGCGTTCAAGCGAAAACAAGGGGACAGTCTTTTTCAAACTGCCCCCTTGTCTGTTTATTATAAACAATGGCAAAACAAATCATCCAGTTTTAGTGTTTTCCGTAATTACGTACGGTATCAAACATTGCTTCTACATTTTCATGCGAGCAGTAATCCAGTCCACAGGCAGTCTCGAAAATAAATCCGCCTCCCGGTGCGCAGACATCAATGATCCTCTTCGTCTCATCGATGACCTCCTGTTTCGTTCCAAAATTCATGATCTTCGCGGATAGTCCACCGGAAATACACGCTACATCCCCAAGAATCTTTTTCGCCTCTGCCATATCCACAGTCTCAAAGTGATAGAACACTTTGCCTTTCGGGACGTCTGCGAGGAATTTCAGTCTCGTATTATATTTTCCTTCCGTAAAGATGTATGGGACTTTTCCGACTTCTATGATTGTCTCAATGATTTCCTTTAAATGTTTCCAGTAGAATTTCTCATACGTATCATCGCTCATGAAACCGTCCATGCCTTTGTGTAGTGCCATGAAGACATGCTTGCCATCGCCGATCCCTTTTGTTGCCCGGATCCGTTCAAGCTGCTGCTCGTGAAATTCTTCAATATAGCGTTCCACATCTTCCGGCCGTTCATAAATATCTGCAAGGGAATTCAGCGT
>CAMODY010000196.1 GCA_946611595.1 uncultured Clostridia bacterium
CCGGTGCAGCAATATTCTTTCTCGTATCTCATGCTGCACCTCCGATCAGTGTCTTGCGAACAGCTTCTGAAAGAAGGATTTCTTTTCTTTCGCATTTCCCGCAGTAGTCTTATCCGGACTTACCGTTTCGGTAACCTTCTCCGGCTCAGCCTTCGTGCAACACTCTGCGCCGTAAGGACAGATGCCGGAACAACAGGTCTCGCCATGTGCTTCCGCGATAATCTTGCGGTAACCGGGGCCGATCTTTTCATTAATGATCAGGGAGTCATAGTCGATCTCTTTCCCGGATGCATCATGGAAATGAACCTCTTTTCCATACTTCTGTGCGTACCGGATCTCCTTCATCATCAGCTCCGTCAGCTCATCCGCAAACACATAGACTTCTGTGGAAAGATCAAGCAGATCCTGTCCCCGTCTCTCGCGGAACCAGCCCTCGCGATCGCTCTCGTCCATGTAAGAAAAGGTAAGCTGCGGGCAAAGCACCACGCCTTCATAACGGAGGTAGTTGCAATAGCCCCGGAGCGTCTTCATGGATTTTTCCGTTGTTCCTGTTTCGTTTGTAATAATGTAAATGGATTTCATATCTGAAATTCCTCCTGTCTTTTATCTGAAACTACGATAGTTACTCTTCGTAGCAGTGTGTCCTTGTCCCTTGTATCTTCGTGACAGTGAGCAGCGTCTCTATGCTCGGCCTCGCCTCCTTCAATGGATTATTTTTATCTCATTAACTTAACCAAACGGTAAGTTACGATCAAAAAAAATTGCATTGAAGTCTTCCAGTGACAATGATAAGATCATCACCAGCTTCAGCATCTCTTCTGCTGTGAAGCGGTTAACCGGACTGCATTCCTTCTTATTCATGGTCTTCTCGGTGATGCCCAGCTTCTCAGCCAGATCGATCTGCCGGAGTCCATGTTCGACACGTTTTGCCTTCAACAATCTGCAGTTCATCCAATCACACCTCCTTCGGTTAATCTTACTGTCGATAATTCTACCAGAGCGGTTAGTTCTTGTCAAGAATGAATTTAACCGATTTTTCATTATTGGTTTCTTTTGTGAAATTTAATATTACCATTCGGTTAGTTGTCTTGTCCTTCGCTTACCTTATTACTTTCCTATCGTTTAAGTATTTTCAATATTTTATATCCATTATAAATTTTATGGTTGACAAGATGGGTAAGTTTAACTATAATAGCGGTAAGTTCAGAAGTCATTTGGGGAGACTGTACTGAAATCCACTACAACCTCAATGCAAATGACATTTGCATGCTGAGTGCTGGACACCGAAGCCGGTTCATGAGCAATACGTCAGTTAGAGCTGAAAAGACACCACAGGGAACGGTAGATCAGACCGAATACGCGCATCAGAGGGTGAGTAAGTCGCACAGGACGGTTAAGACAAAGAATCCCTATTACGAAAGTAAGCTAAACACTGCACATGCCCAAGGCAAAGAGCCCGAAAGCCCATGCTGAGCATACGCAAATCTAAATTAGAAAGAGAGAATGAAAACCATGGCAGAAACATTAGGAGGAAGGATTTCTGAACTGTTGAATCAGTATGGTCTCACACAACGCGAACTTGCTGCAAAGGTCGGTGTAACGGAGGTCTCGATGTCAAGATACATCAAAGGCGAACGTTCCCCGCGCGGCCCGATTCTCGCAAACATTGCTGCAGCGCTTCACACTACCCCGGAGTACCTGTTAAATCAGGAAGCAGAGGAAGATTCCGAGCTTGTTTACTACCGGACACAAAGAGCCATTGCACGCAATGCTAAGAATTGGACTAAGAAACAAAAGGCCGACCTGGTTACAGCTTTGATCGTGGATGATTAAATTATCACAGAAAGGAAGCTTCAAAACTTGCGAGGGCCATTAACAGATGAGCAGTGTGATGACGTAAAGAAGTCCGTCATCGAGATGTTCGAAGAGTGTGGGATTGACTCCTACCCTATCGATCCGTACCTGATTGCCGAGAGGCTTTGCTATGTACTCCGCCGCTACTCAGACCTTAGTTTCGAGAAACAGGTGGAAGCCTTCGACATCAGCGACGACTCCTACTCTACAGTGGAGTTTAACGATGAAACCGGGATGTATCAATACGTCATCTACTACAACGACATTGGAAGAAGCGAACGGCGTATCCGCTGGTCTCTATTTCATGAGATCGGCCACTGTTACAGAGGACACCACGACAACCCCGACGACAGTCAACATGTGATCGAGGAGGCTGAGGCGAATTTGTTCGCCAAGTACGCAATCGCCCCGCCTCCCCTGATTCATGTTCTTAAACTGACATGCTCCGACGATGTTGCCAGAATTTTCGTGACAACTGATGATGCGGCCTACAACTCCTACTGCTATTACCGCAAATGGGTACAGTACGGGCCGATGGAATATACGGATTTTGAAATACACCTGCTGCGTCTTTTCAAGATTGCAGCATGAAATAAGGGACTTGCGTTCGGGCCTCTTATCAGGAAGCCGCGTAAGTCCCGTTTCATCTGATTATACTATATATTGTGTTGCATGTTTGTAAAAGCACTATATATTGTGTTTTCTGCTATTGAAAAGTACATTATTGCGTGCTATACTACCGATGCAAACGTCAGTATTTCTGTACCTTAGTACAGAT
>CAMODY010000197.1 GCA_946611595.1 uncultured Clostridia bacterium
ACTGCAGAGTCTTTCCTCTCGGGCGGTGTCGATTCTTCTTATGTCCTTGCGATCAGCGATGCGCAGAATGCAGATACAGTCGGCTATGATGATGCCCGCTTTGACGAAAGTCCGCTGGCGGCGGAGACAGCCAAACTCCTGGGCAGAAACTTAAACAGATGCCGCATTACCCCAGAAGAATATTTTGAGATTGTCCCATGGGTTATGAAAAATATGGAGCAGCCTTTAGGAGACGCTTCTGCGATTGCCTTTTCTATTGGATGTAAAGCAACGGCAGAGCATACTAAGCTTTGTTATTCCGGTGAAGGCTCTGATGAATTCTTTGGCGGATATAATATGTATCGGAATGCAGAACGCTATGGCGACAATTTAAAAACTTTCTATGTTGGAAATACCAACATCATGAAAGAAGATGAGAAGAAAGCCCTGCTTAAAAACTATAAAGAGGGCGTGCTGCCTATCGATCTGGTAAAAGATATTTATGAAGAAATCGAAGGTTATGATCCACTGACAAAGATGTCGGACATTGATATCCAGATCTGGTTAGAAGGTGATATCTATCTGAATGTTGATAAGATGAGTGAGGCGGCAGGTCTTGAGATCCGTATGCCGCTGACAGACCTTCGCGTTTTTGATATCGCATCCCGCATCCCGTCAAAATTCAAAGTGAATGAAGAGCAGAATAAAGTCGCTTTCCGTACAGCGGCAGCCCGCATCCTTCCGGAAGAAGTTGCCTTCCGCAAGAAACTTGGATTTATCGTACCGATCCGTCATTGGATGGCAGATGATAACTATAATGCGCCGGTCAAAGAAGCAATCTTCTCTGACGACGCAAAGAAATTCTTTAACATGGAAGAAGTAGAAAAAATCTGGGATGAGTACAAAGGCGGAAATTCAGACCTTTGGAGAAAGATCTGGACGATCTACACCTTCCTGGTCTGGTACAAAGAGTATTTTGCTTAAAAAACGTGATCAAGAGATAAATGAAAGCCGGTATGGAATTTTCCGTACCGGCTTTTTGTATGAGATGATTTTTGTTTTCTGTTTTCGGAATGATTATTTTGTCATGCCAAGTTCTTTACCGAGGGCAATGATATTCGGTGTTGCGCGAACAATCATGTCGTAGGATACGCAGTATGCAAATCGCACATAACCCGGGCAGTCAAAAGCTGCGCCGGAAGAACAAAGGATCTGGTATTTCTCTTTTGCAAGGGTAACAAATTCTTTGTCATCTTCCATCGGAGTCTTAACGAACATATAGAAGGTTCCGTCCGGTTTTGCATATTCAAATCCGGCCTGGTCCATAGCATCCATCAGCGCTTTTCTGTTTTTTGCATACGCTTCGATGTCGGTTGTGATATCTAAGCAGTCGATGATTGCAAGCTGCTGGAGAGATGGTGCGTTTACACATCCTAAAACACGGATACCAATGGAAGAAGCGGCAATAATACGCTCGCTTTCATCTGCTTCATCCGGAATGCAAAGGTAGCCGACGCGCTCGCCCGGAAGGCTTAAAGATTTACTGAACGAATAGCAGACTAAAGTGTTCTTATAGTATTTGGTCAGGAACGGAACTTCCACTCCATCGTAAACGATCTCTCTATATGGTTCGTCGGAGATCAGGAAGATCGGACGGCCATATTTTTCTTCTGCATCGGACATGACCTTTGCAATCTGCTTGATCGTTTCTTCGTCATATACAACGCCGGACGGATTGTTCGGGTTATTGATGATGACAGCGCGGGTCTTTTCGTTAATGGCAGCAGCAAACTGTTCCATGTCCGGCATGAATGTCGGAGGGTTCGGCGGAACGACTTTGGTAACGCCGCCGAAATCAGCGATATAGTTTCTGTATTCTAAGAAAAACGGAGCAAAGACAACTACCTCATCGCCCGGATTTAAGAGGATCTTCATTGCAATTACAAATGCATTGGCAGCGCCGACTGTCATTGTGATGTTCGGAATACCGAAGTTTGTTCCAAAGCGTTTGTTCAGATTGTCTGCGATTGCCTGTCTGGATTCTTCATATCCGGCATTGCTCATATAACCATGGAGTTTTAAGGAATCAGTTGTATCAATCACTTTTTTCATGGATGCGTTGAATTCTTCCGGAGCCGGAACATTCGGGTTTCCAAGGCTGAAATCATAAACCTTGTCTGCACCATATTTCTGGCGCATGATCTTTCCTTCTTCAAACATGGCGCGAAGAGTAGAACCGGTTGCTAAAAGACGTTCCATTTCAGTTGAAATAACTTTACTCATCTTGTTTTTCCTCTTTCTAATATTAAAATACCGAAGTGTCTGCTCAGATTCTTTCGGTTGAATGTATACCGGCGAGTTTTCTGCGCGGTTTGGATATTTTAGCACTATGATTCAGTAAACTCAAGCGGAACATTAGCGCATTAAAGCGCTGAAAGGCCGGCGAACTTGCGGTTTCAATCATTAAAAGGTACTATATTAAATGATATTAAGAACAAGCAAGACAGAGGAAGAACTGAAATATGGCAAAAGATTTAATGCTTCTTTTTGATTTAGATGGTACCATCTGGGATTCTGCTAAAGAAGTGGCGGAGTCCTGGAATATCGTGATGCATAAATATCATCCGGAGTTTC
>CAMODY010000198.1 GCA_946611595.1 uncultured Clostridia bacterium
ACGGACTATATCGCCGTTGCTTCCTGCGGACTTGGAATCCAGATCGTTGCTGATATGGAGGATCTTCCGACACTTGCTGTCAGCAACTCTCTGAATTACATTGGGCACCACGGCATGGCTTTAACGCAGAAGACCTGCGGAGCATGTGCACAGTGCTACCTGAACTTGACCGGAGGTATCTGTCCGATTGTTGACTGCTCAAAGAGCCTGCTCAACGGCCAGTGCGGCGGTGCAAAGAACGGAAAATGTGAAGTCGATCCGAAGAAAGACTGCGCATGGGAGAAAATCTATCAGAGACTGGAAGCTCAGGGCCGTCAGGCAGACTTCTTAGAGCAGCCGGTCCAGCTGCGTGATTACGCAAAATCAAACTTCAAAGTTGTAAATGACTTTGTAAAAGAGATCCGGGACAGCCGTCTTACCGGCTACAACGGAGGTGTTCATCCGACTGAAAATAAAGAACTTGCTGAGAACATTCCGCTTGCTAAATTCCCGGAGCCGGAGACCGTTGTAATTCCGACCTCTATGCATGCGGGTGCCCCAGCCACTCCTGTTGTTAAAGTCGGAGATACAGTTAAGGTCGGCCAGCTGATCGCTGAGCAGAATGGCTTTATCAGCTGTAATGTTCACTCAAGCGTCAGCGGAACTGTTATTGCGATCGAGCCTCGTCCGCACTCCAAAGGAGCAGATGTCGAAGCGATCGTGATCCAGAACGACAAACAGAATACACTTGACGACTCTGTTAAACCGGCAAAACCGTTAGAGGAACTGACTCCGGATGAGATCGTCGAGATCGTAAAAGACAAAGGTATTAACGGTATGGGCGGTGCCGGATTCCCAACTTATGTGAAGTTAAAACCTGGCAAACCGATTGATGCCGTTCTCTTAAACGGCTGCGAATGCGAGCCGTATCTGACCGCTGACCACCGCGTCCTTCTTGAGTATGCTGACGATGTGATCTATGGTCTCAAAGCAATCATCAAAGCAGTAGGCGCTCCGAAGGGAATCATCGTTATTGAAGATAACAAGCCGGATGCAATCGAGCTGATGGAAGCAAAAGTTGCAGACGATGATACGCTTGAAGTTGCAACTGTCAGAACAAAATATCCGCAGGGTGCTGAAAAAATGCTCATCAAGAACGTTATGGGACGTATGGTTCCTTCAGGCGGACTTCCTGCAGATGTTGGCGCAGTTGTATCCAACGTCAGCACAGCTGTTGCAATCTCCGATGCGATCCAGAAAGGTATGCCGCTTGTTGAGCGTGCTGTTTCTGTCACCGGCGATTACATGGCTAAACCTGGTAACTTCATGGTGAAGATCGGTACCAATGTACAGGATGTCATTGACTATTGTGGCGGAATCACCAAAGAAGGCGCTACTGTTAAAATGGGCGGTCTGATGATGGGTGCTGTTCTCGAGAACACAAATGTTCCTGTCATCAAAGGAACCAACGGCATCATCGCAGTCAATACCGCATACACCGAAGCAAACGAGTGTATCAAGTGCGGCCGCTGCCAGGATGTATGTCCGATGGAACTTGCTCCGCTTAAATTCTACAGATACGCAAAAGACAATGAACCGAAAGCGCTCCTTGATAACCATATCATGGATTGCTTCGAATGCGGATGCTGTCAGTATATCTGCTCCTCTAAGATCCCGCTTGTTATGTGGATCAAAGCAGGCAAGCAAGCTGCAAGGGAGGTGAAATAATATGCTGATTACCGAATTAAAAGCAAAAGAATCCATTGAAGCATTAGTAGGTGGAAAAGCGTTTATCATTAACTGTTTTGGTTGCAAGGAAGTACACTTCCCGGAAAAAGAAGCAATGGAGTTCGAAAAAGAACTTGCTGAAGCAGGAAAAGTGACAGGCTGCCTTACCATGGATTACATCTGCAATCCGGACAACCTGAAACTGCAGACAGCGAATTTCAAAGATGAGATTGCTGCAGCTGATACCATCCTGGTCTTCTCCTGCGGCGTAGGTGTTCAGACTGTTGCTGATCTTTTTGCTGACAAAAAAGTATGTGCAGCATGTGACACTTATGAACTTCCGGGATATCAGGGAGTTACCCCGCAGCTGTTCGACTGCGATCAGTGCGGCCAGTGTTTCCTGAACGGAACCGGCGGCATCTGCCCGCTTACAGCATGCTCCAAGAGCCTTGTAAACGGCCAGTGCGGCGGTGCAAAGAACGGTATGTGTGAAGTTGATCCGGAAATGGAATGCGGATGGGAACGTATCCAGAAGCGTCTGGAAAAACTCGGAAAGGTTGATATGTTAAGAAATCTTCCGGTTCAGATCCGCGATTATTCCACCGACGATGCAACCAAAGAATGTAAACAAAGCGAATAATATAGAAGGAGCGATAAAGAATGAAAGTAACAGAGTTATTTAAAGAAGGTAAGTTTGTTGTTTCTGCTGAAGTAGGTCCTCCGAAGGGAATCCACATCGACAAAATGATCGAAGAAGCAAAAGAGTACCTGACAGGTGTTGACGCGATCAACGTAACTGACAACCAGTCTTCCGTTATGCGTCTTGGTTCTCTTGCAGTATGTAAGGTTTTAAAAGATAACGGTTTCAACCCGATCTTCCAGATGACCTGCCG
>CAMODY010000199.1 GCA_946611595.1 uncultured Clostridia bacterium
ATTTTACTATATCTGACGCAACACAAGTGTATATGCGTTGCTTCACTTTCAGGCAGAGAAAAAGGATCCCTTCACCTTCTCAAATGGGATCCCTTTCATACAGGTCTTCGAACCGTTTCAGTACAAGGGGTTTTTAACGTTCCTGAAACGCCGTTCTTCAGTCTTCAAAGTGTTTCTTGACATCGCGAAGCAGGCTGATGATCGGCAGGTGCTGCGGACAGACAGACTCACACTGGCCGCAGCCGATGCAGTCGGATGCTTTTCCGCGCTTGGCTGCAAGATTGTCATAATTGGAGAAGTTGACCGTCCATCCTTTTTTCTGCAGGTCTTCCCGCATGTCTTCGTTGTACAGGGAGAAATATTCCGGAATGGCAATGTTCATCGGACAGCCTTCCGTACAATAATGACAGGCCGTGCAAGGGACAGCGATCTTACTGTTGATGATACTGGCTGCCTTGAAACAAAGACTTCGTTCCTCCTCGTTTAAAGGTTTAAAATCTGCCATGTAGGAGGTATTGTCATCAAGCTGTCCCATCTCGGACATTCCCGAGAGCACGACCATGACATTATCTAAAGATGCGCAGAAGCGGATAGCCCAGCTAGGAATAGACATATCCGCCTGCGCTTCTTTAAACAGTTGTTCAGCTTCCTCAGGAAGCTTTGCGAGTGTTCCGCCTTTCACCGGTTCCATAACGATGACCGGTTTATTATGCTTCACACATACTTCGTAGCATTCTCTCGATTGGATCCACTCCGATTCAAAATCCAGATAATTGATCTGCAATTGAACAAATTCCATTTCCGGATGATCGTTTAAAATCTTCTCGAGAAGCTGCGGCGTATCGTGGAAAGAAAAGCCGCAATGTTTCACTAAGCCTTCTTCCCTTTTTTTAAGCAGCCAGTCGAAACATTTCAGCCGCTCGTACTTGTCGATCATTCCCGCTTCGATGCCATGGATCAGATAATAATCAAAATATCCGGCACCGGTCTTTTCCAGCTGCTTGTTGAAGATCCTGTCTCTGTCTTCTTCCGTTTCAATAAAACCGGCATGAAGCTTGTCAGCCAAAGTAAAAGACTCTCGCGGGTAGCGTTCGCAGATCGCAATCCTTGCGACATTTTCGCTGTTGAAGCCGTTGTACATCCAGGCAGTGTCAAAGTAAGTAAAGCCTCTTTCAATAAAGAGGTCCACCATTCTTTTCACTTCTTCGACGTCAACGGCTGCACTGTCGTCTGGATCGATGAGGGGTAATCGCATCAATCCAAATCCTAATTTCTTTTCTGGCCTGAATTCCATCTTAATTTTCTCTGATCATTTCCTCCGCCTGAGGTTCGCTTACCTTTCTTTTCCTCTTTCTTTTTACGGATTCTCTGTAGGCTTCGATCAAATCTCTGACCTCGGGCGTCACTTCCAGTAATTCCTCATACTTTTTGATCGGCAGATCGACGATGCCGGCATACCGGAAACTGACAGACAGCCTATCACGCGTGATTCCGGTGATCACACCGGATGAGCCGGTCGCTCGGCTGCGTATAGGCTTGCCAATTACGCTCATGGGCGCCTCTCTTTCTAAAATTATCTTAATTCTCAGTACATTTGGGGTGCACTGACCTTCCTGACTTATACAAGTCAGAATATGAAATGGATAGAATTATTTGGTACTTAAGCCAAAAGGCCATAATTCTGACTTTATTTTACAAATTTCTTGCAACAAATCTGCAATTGTAAGGTCTTTGTAAAGTTACAAAAAGTACCTTATTGTACTATTTCTGAACGATTTTACAAAAAAAGGATCAATATTTGATCCCGCTTATCAGAAACAGATCTTTTTCATCGACCAGATCCTTGATTTTTACATACCGCTCAAAGATCGCCTTCATTTCCTCCATCTCCGGAAGAAGATTCGTGACATGGCTGTACTTCTCATGCATGGAATTGACGTTTTCATAGCCCGGGGAATGTGCAATGCACAATACACCGTCCTTTTTCAGGTAATGGCAGAGTTTTTCAACAAGCAGCTCCGGATCATAGAAATGCGTATAGGCATTGTAGACGATGATCGAATCAAAGCGATGGTCATAGCCCTTGCTGGAGGCATCCCCGCAGATGATCTCCACCTTTTCGCTCTTATTCTTTTCTGCTGCGATCCTCGCCATATTCGGTGATATGTCGATGCCGGTCACCTTTTTTGCCCCTTTTTCAAGGATATAAGGGATCAGCACGCCTGTACCGCATCCCACATCGAGAACGATCGCATCTTCTTTGACATTTGCACTGTTTAAAACCTCATCGACGATCTTTTCATCGATCTGTATCGTTTCATCCCAGCCTGAAGCAAGGGAATCAAAGAATTCGATCACATCCTGTACCAGCATTGTTTCACCTCATCTTAAACGCTTTTTCAAAGACTTTTTCCGGTTTTGATAACCAGGTTTGCGATCTTTTTAAAAAACACCTGTTTAAAGATGCCATCATTATATAGATAAGCCTTATTCCTGGCAAGTATTTTGCGAAAGAAAAACAAGGCGTCTTTCAGCCTTGTTCGTTTAAGTTCTTTTTATGGTTTCGGA
>CAMODY010000200.1 GCA_946611595.1 uncultured Clostridia bacterium
TGCCCTTCCATGTATAGGCAAGCATGAAACCGGAAAGGATAAAGAAGAAGGATGCGGATTTTGCACCAAGGATGAGAATCCAGTTGTATATAAATCCCCAAACAGGATCTGCAGTCTCGGACAGGAACTTCAGATGAAGGAACAGTATTCCAAGTGCAGCAAATCCACGCAATGCATTAAAAGAGAGGTTTCTTCTCATTGAAAAGATCCTTTTCGGACAGGCCGTGATTGTACATCCACTTAGCAAGCGGCTGCATATTTACATAGATGTTTTCTCTTGCTATGCCTCTGCTGCAGACCTTTCTGATAACAGTTCCGGCGAAATCGTACGGAGATCCCTCAATGGAGTCGATCGTCTCGTATGCCGGTATCTTATATCGCACGTAGTTGATCCGTGCTTCAAATTCTTCTCTTGTTTCTTCCCCTGGTTTTTCAAACTTATATTCGATCGCAGCTGTTGAATCAAAGAGTTTGATAAAAGCTGCGTAATACTTGAGATCTTTCGCGTTAAACTTCAAGAGCAATGCCTCCTTTCGGATGCGGCGAACACCCTATTGGAGGCACGTATCGCATCATACAATAAAGGTAGCATATATGTTTTCCTGCATACAAAAAATGCCAAAAAGAAAAAACCACCGGCGCGTTACCGATGGTTTGGATGGAATCATCCGCGAGAATGATAATGCACTTCGCTTTTGAAGATTCCATATATGATCTGCATCATGTATGCAACAGGCACTGCAGCTGTACCGAGCCAGAAAACATCATTTCCGGTGTAGTATACGCAGATAACCATTACTGCATGAACGATGCAAGTAGTTATAATCATTCTGATAAATTTATCTGTCATGGTCATTTTCCTCCGTTTCTTTTGCTTCCTCCATGAGGGCTTCCTTGCCGTAGTGTTCGATGAGATCCTTCATTGTGGCTCCGTCATCGTAAACCAGCTCGGATTTACCCAGAAGCACACGCCCTGCATCTGTTGTCAGAGCTGATGTGAAGAACGCTTCAATGTCCGTGAGAATGTTTCCCTGATCATTCAGAAGCATAACTTCATCACCACCAGCATCGCTAGTGTAATAACGCGCATCTCGTGTAGCGAAGACGAGCGTATACATCTTTATTCCGTAGTAGTACTGCGGAAACTCCAACAGAATGCCGTTTTCTACCTTCCTGCGATTGTAAAAATTATCGAAGACATTCCAGTCGCCGGTGAATGCCTGGAAATCAAAACAATCACCCCGAAGATATGAATTCAGAACTGACACGAAGATGAAATCAGCATCGACGTTATTAACATACCACGTCGATATCCCTCCAGTGTACAGCTCATCATCGAGGAATAACTTTATTTCCTCATAATGGATTGTATCTTCGTTATCGATCGAAAGATCTTCGATTTCAACACGGCCGTTATTCCACTTGTGTCCTTCAGTAAACTGCCAGTTTAACGTAGTTTTCATTTTTTTCTCTTTCTGAGGTTGTCCGTATCATATAGAGAGCGGTTGTCCTCTTTCTGCATATATTGAAGAGCGGGTCACATGAAGAACCCGCTCTAAATTGTTGATTACGAATACGCCTCCAGATCCATAAAGTCCTCCTCATGAAACTCGAGACGTTCGAGCCGCACTTCGTGTTCGCACATGTGATTACTGTCGACCTGCAAGTCATCCCACTTGAGGATATACGCTGCAGCCTGCTCTTCAGTAACACGCAAGCAACCACGAAACTCGGTGGTGGGGATTGCATCGCCCCATCCATTATCGATGTCGTAGTGATGAAAGACAGCGTATTCCCTTTTTTCAAGGTCTGATTCATCAACTTCTGCGACAGAAACGGCATCCTCACCGAAAAAATCGACAGCAAGCTTTTTCAGCTCAGCGAACTGTTCTGCCGAAAGGTTGCCGATGATTTTGTCGCAATGCACGCGTGCTATTCCGCCATCAGGAAACCCGATAATGGAAACATCGTGTTTTCCTCCGACAACAATAGCGCGACCGTGAAAGTCAGCACCATTGAGAGCAGAATCTGCATTTTCTGACGCTTCGACGATAGTGCATAATAAACGATAAGCCATGCGCGGGTCAGTATTGTTAATGTTAATCTTTTTGTTCATTCGTTTTCTTCTTTCCGAGGTTGTCCGATAGTAGAGCGGTTTTCCTCTTTCTACATATATAAAAGCGGAGCCTCAAAAACCACGCTGAAACAAATTAAAACAAGATACCTTGTTGCTGCCAAAAGCCTGTTGATTACAGACGAAGTGATTACCCTCATATATTAGGGAATCAATCAATAGGTCAGTTGATGAAGCAAACAAGGTATCTTATATAAGCATTATAGCATGAATGGTAGCAGCTATCTTACTTTCCACCACAATTCTGGTCCTGCAACAGGTTTGCGACCATGGCAGGCAGTCGCAAGTGCCACATACATGAAGAATGTGTTGTACTCAGATATGAAGAAGGTTCGTTCTGAGAACCCGTGGAACATGATTGAAAAGACCAGTCCTGCGCAAAAGAGATAGACTTCGTCAGGCAGTTCTTTGATCTTCCGGAATGACC